>NZ_JJOV01000090.1:0-222866 GCF_000979385.1 Methanosarcina sp. 2.H.A.1B.4 | reverse complement strand
GTGAACTACCCCTCCCTGCTTTCTGATGAAAGCGAGGAAGGGGCTTCTTGCTTCATCCCTCGAACTACTGTTCGCAAGTCCACAAGCCCATCCCCTGCGTTCCGCAGGTGTCAGATAACTATAAGATTTTGATCTTGAAGAGAGAATTTTTTGATATTGATTGCAGCATTTATGTCTCTGTCATGCTTTGTTTTGCAATCAGGACACGTCCACTCTCTAACATAAAGAGTTAGATTTGAATTATAATATCCACAAACATTGCATAATTTAGAAGATGGCTCAAATCTTCCTATTCGTAAGATGGTTTTTCCGAACCATTGAGCTTTATACTCTAATTTGGTTACAAAACTACTCCACGAAGCATCGGAAATAGATTGAGCCAGACAATGATTTTTTACCATACCTTTAACATTCAGAGTTTCCAGTGCTACAGCTTGGTTCTCGCTAATCAGTCTAAAAGAGAGTTGATGTTGGAAATTATTTCTCTGATTGCTAATAGTTTCATGGATTTTTGTATGGTTTTGACTTCACCTATTTTTGGAAGCTTAATTATCTGCGTCTCGAAATCTACCGAGTAATGTTGAGGCATTTGATAAGACTGGACTGGATTTTTCTTAGATTTGAAATTGGGAAATCCAGATTTCTCTCTAAAGAATTTCGTAAATGCTGATTCTACATTTACTAGAGAGGCAAGTAGAGCCTGTGAATTAGCTTCTTTCAACCATTCGTTAGAAGGTTTTACTTCATGGACTAAAATGTGCTGTAAATCAAACCTTGAGATTGATTTCTTGGTTTGTTCATAAGTTTTTATTTTCTGTTCTAAAGCCCAGTTATAGACAAATCTACACGCGCCAAAATGAATTTTTATCATTTCCTTTTGTTTTTGGTTAGGGTAGATTCGGTATTTGTAGGCTTTTAACATACTAGAGATTATATGTTTTAAAGAGATATAGAGGGTTTGTTAAACTTATTATGGTGAGGTTGACGGCTTTCATCCCCCACCTGTCGCTTCGCTCCGAGGAAGGGAACTTCCCGCCTTAGAGTTAAAAACCTGAATATATATATCCGGGGATAACTCTCCACAACCTGAGCAGTTAAATTAAAGATTTCTTATTCTCTTTTTGCTTTTCTCTTTTCTTTTGCTTGAATCAGCTGCCACAATAAATTGATTAAAATATTATATTTATTGCATTTCTATTCAGGAAGTGACTATAAAATTACCCCTTGAAATAGCGAAGAGCCACAATTATTTAAATAAGAGGCAAGTCAGGGCACTTCATATCGTTTATTAAGAAGAATGCCCCAAAAAAGTTAACCGCAGCAAAATAAGTAAAACGTGATCATTAGCCGTATTAAGGAGAATGTTAACCAGAGTAACATTTTAAAATATAAATATAAATTAACATATATTAAAATTAAAACATAAGTAAATATTTATATTAATTCACTCTATAATGCTTCTTCGGGTGATTAAATGGTAGATGAAAGTGGTTTAGCTATAGAAACTACTGACATAACGAATGAGATTCCCTTATCCATGGGATCAAGCGAATATGAAATGATAGAATTATTTAGAAAGATCAATATCAGCAGGCCAATTGCTCTTACCCTTGCCTGCCTTGCAAAAGGAAGGGAAATCTCTTCCCAGAGCATCGAAATGGTATCTGGTCTTAGACAGCCGGAAGTCAGTGTTGCAATGCGGTACCTCCGCGAAAACGACTGGATTAACATCCGGGAAGAAAAGAAATCAAAAGGCAAAGGCAGACCGATCAAGCTGTACAGGCTAACGGTTCCAATGGACCGCATTGTTAGCAAGATCGAAGACGAAATCATAGCCGAAAGCAGACTTGTGCTGAGGAATATTGAACGCCTGAAGCACATTGCCTGAAATTTATGATAGGGAACAGAATGACCTGAAGTCAGGGGCAGGATTTCATACCGTAAATTGCCTGGACTTCTACTATCCAGAAGCCGTTCTGTCTTAAAGGGGATTACCCCCACCCTAACTTTTTTTATTACCAACAACTTTTCTATTACAATTATTCTTACTAACCCCTAGTTGCGCCACCCGAATTGCGCTTCGGGATCTCAGGATATCGCAGATTTTCATGGAGTTGCACTGCAAGTGCAACAGTACGCAGTCCGTTTCAGCAGAGTTGCGACTCTGCAGTACGCTGCCCTTTTCGCTGCGCTCAAGAGGGCTAATCTATGGGTTTTAGCAGTGAGCTCAGCTCGCTCAAGCAGACTAATTTATAGTTTATCACAGTGATCTTCTATCAAGGGGACTAAATTACAAATATGGGCCAGAGCTTTTCCTTTTTCCGCGCATTCCGTATTTCATACCTTCCGTATTTCATACCTTGTTGGGAATGAGTGAGAGAATTGGGGAAATTGATTATAAATAATACATGAAAGAGGATTCTATTTTTGGATATTCCAGAAGATTGAAAAAAAGGTAATCAGGTTGGTAAAGCTCACATAAAATTGAAAAAATGGAATTGGAATAGAGTTATTGATTGAAAGAAGATGTCTGAAAGAAGATGTCTGAAAGAAGATGTCTGAAAGAAGATGTCTGAAAGAAGATGTAGGGAAAACAAACAAAAGATAAACAAAAAAGAGTAGAATATCATAAAGTTAAGAGAAAGCATGGTGGGCCCGCTGCGATTCGAACGCAGGACCTCACGGTTATCAGCCGTGCGCTCCACCAAGCTAAGCTACGGGCCCTCAATGAAAGTATTCAGTTTAGAAAACCTGAAAGTTCCCTGAGAAGAAAGTTCTCTGAGAAGATATTGTTGGATTGTGGTGGGCCCGCTGCGATTCGAACGCAGGACCTCACGGTTATCAGCCGTGCGCTCCACCAAGCTAAGCTACGGGCCCAGATGTCAGGTTTTTCTATAATTATCAGAGTTGAAAGGCTTTTTTAGGGAAAGCATCCCAATCCGACAACACTTCTAATACTCGAATTACTACTTATACCTTTTGCTCGGATAGTAGGAATTTTCCAGATCCTAAATTTTATTTACAGGAAGCGGAGCATGTATGCCGACAGTTATATATACGATACTGAGTGTATGTGGGAGTGCTGACAAAGCAAAACGCAACATGGGCCGGTAGATCAGGGGTAGATCGCTACCTTGGCATGGTAGAGGCCTCGGGTTCAATTCCCGACCGGTCCATTCTCTTTTTTAATTAAATGGTAATTAAGCAGAAACCTTTATAATTTTTAATCCCACGATCTCTCTTAAGATTTAAGAGCTTGATTCCTGGATATGAGGATTTTATGACAAAACCGATTTACTGGCTTATTTGAGGATCAACCTTTCCTCGCAAAAAAAGGTAAAAAATGAAACGCTATGAAGCGTTCCATTTTCATGTTTTCATTTTGGGATCTGTCTATAAATGATCGCACATATCAGGCCTAAAAAGAGTAGCCCTATTATGCCATAGACCGGAGGGATGCCAGAGAATTTTGTGCTCTCACTCTGTTCTGAATCCGTGTCCAACCCTGTACTTTCATTACCTTCTCCTTGCAGAGACCGGGTTTCAAGCGAAGTCCCTTTTTCGGTTACTTTTTCAGGAGTACCCTGTGCCTCACCTGTTATCGCAAAAGAGGCAAATCCCGGGGTTTCAGCTGTGAAATACAGGTATTTTTTATCTTCACCTGACAGGCTGACTGGTAGCTGCGTCCAGACTTTTTCATCATACCTGTTCAGGGTGATCGAGTCCTGTTCAATTAGCCTATCCTGAATCCAGGCCTTTTCAACTTTGAAGCTCAGGGCGGGGTTTTCGATGTTTTTTGAGGTTGCATATCCGGCATTTCCTACCCAGACATTGAAAGACTTGTAAACCTCACCTGCAGGCATCTTCGAGACAAGGGCTGACTTTTTCTTTAACTGCTCAACAATGGTTGTGGTCTTGCCTACATTCTTGATCGCATCGAAGCCCACAGACACAACACAGGTGGCGTTCTTCGTGAACTCGAACTTTACAACCTTACCGTTTGTAATGAAGACCTGGGCAAGCTCCTTGACCTCTACATTCTTTGCAGGCTCAGGAGATCCTCCACCTCCACCTCCGCCTCCACCACCGCTGCTGCTTCCGCCGCTGCTCTTTCTCTCTACAGCCATCAGAGTAGTTTTTGTATCAGTGCCTTTTGTATTGATCGCAGTCAGTTTAGCGGTATAGGTTCCTGTGGCAGGATACACATAAACAAAGCTTGCAGCGTTTGAATCCTCGACTCCATCATTGTTAACGTCCCAGCTCCTCGATGTTGCGTTTTGTGAAAGATCAGTAAAGAGAACGGCGAGGGGAGCATAGCCGCTGGTGATATTTGTGCTGAAATCTGCTGTCGGAAGTATCTCAATTTCTTTTTTCAGCACAGTTATAACAGCAGTTTTTGAGACTGTATCATTTGTGTTTACTGCAGTCAGCTTAACGGTATACTTCCCTGGAACTTCATACACATGAACTTCGCTTTTAGCTGTAGAATCAATATTTCCATCATTATCAAAGTCCCAGCTTCTCGATATCGCATTTTGTGAAAGGTCATTAAAGAGAACGGCGAGGGGAGCATAGCCGCTGGTGACATTTGTGCTGAAGTCCGCTGTCGGAAGTATCTCAATTTCTTTTTCCAGCACAGTTATAACAGCAGTTTTTGAGACTGTACCATTTGTGTTTACTGCGGTCAGCTTAACGGTATACTTCCCTGGAACTTCATACACATGAACTTCGCTTTTAGCTGTAGAATCAATATTTCCATCATTATCAAAGTCCCAGCTTCTCGATATCGCATTTTGTGAAAGGTCAGTAAAGAGAACAAAAAGAGGAGCAGGGCCCTGGGTGATATTTGCCTTGAAATCTGCGACAGGGGGTACAGGTACAGGCTCCATCCTGGGGGTTACCAGAGGCAGATAATCAATATTCTGTTCGTTTAGAGAGTAAGGTTCCTCCGCAAACCCGTCACCGTTAGCATCCAAATGAATCTGGGAGAATCCATCTTCTGCAGGAGATCCCCAGAAGTTACCTCCGATATAAGGCCCGTCTATTATGTTCAGGCCAGGCGTCTTTAGGACGCTGAACGACCCTCCGGGGTTTCCGTCCTCAATCATCAGGTTAACGTCATTCAAAAAATAGTTATTATATACCGACGCAGAGTCCCTGATGATATAAAGACCGATATCACAGTTTTTGAAAATGTTACCAGTTACAATATGACCACCCGCACCGTATGTGAGTGTGATACCGACATCACATTCTCTGAAAGTGTTTCCTGTTATTTTGTTGTCAATACTGTCATATGTAGATACACCAGCCGGGCTGCCCGTAAAGAGGTTATTCATTATGGTTTGGTTCCCGTACATGTAACTGGTGCCCATACTGACACCGCAGCCGTTGAACCGGTTGTTTTGAATTGTGCAGGAAACCCCACCCTCGGAGAAGTCAACGCCTTTTGTGATTGTGAGCCCCTCTATTCTAGAGTGACTGAGAAGAGCAAAACCACCGACAGAAGGGTATCCAGCTCCAGCTGCTCCTTTGATAGTCACTGATTTATTTACGAATATGGTTTCATCAGGGTACGTACCAGGGCTAACCAGAATTACATCTCCATCAACCGCATCGTTCAGGGCAGCCTGGATTGTAGTATAATTACCAGGCCCATCGTCATCAACATAAAACGTAGTCGCAGCTGCGCACCCGGCAATAACCTGAAGTGTGAGAGCCACTGTAAATAAAATCGATAATACTCTTTTTATTTGCCACACAAGAAAAACCCCTACAAACTATTTTAGAATCTCAATATCAATAGTTACCTCAAATCCCCATTTTTGACTGTACAGGATACACTGGTATGGCTGAGGCGTTGTCTTAAAAGGACATAAAAACGTCTTAAGTCACACTTATTGAGTTTTAAAATGAATTTATTTTACGAAATTGGCAATGTTATATCAAATTAACTAAATTATCCTAATTTTTAATGAGGACGCGTCATTTTTTAGGCAGCTTGTTAATAGGAAGGTGAGATTGTTTTAGAATATTCACATACAGTTATTGAGATTGTCTTTTGAGTTGCGTACGTCCCGGTTTTCTGTGTACAGGGAAGATTAAAAATAAAGATCGCTGGGCGTTCAAAAACGAATATTAAGCGGCTATGATGCATGGCATGTGTGACTGAACACAGCACAGAACATTAGAAGAAAAATAAATACTCATTGATTTATATAATCTCCAATATATAATAGATAGCGGAGATTAACCTTTTTACCTGACTGAGTCACAGTGCACAGAAGAATCGGGAAACTTCGTACTTCAGGTAAGAGGTGTGTTTTTGATACCTGTACATTTTATTGGGGTAGCCGACAGCATCAAATTTTCTACGTAAAGCAACTCTGGAGGTAAGTATATGGAACAAACAGCTGCAGAATACCGCACTGTAGAATATGAAGTAATGCAGGTCCCCTGGTGGCTGGTTGTACTGGAAGGAATTTTTGCCGTAATCATAGGCTTATTTCTGTTGTTTTCACCTGTAGTAACCACCATAACCTTAGTCCAGATACTCGGAATCTTCTGGTTTCTGGGCGGAGTTATTTCAATCGTTTCACTGCTGATGGACAGAGAGAACATGGGATGGAAATTGCTCTCCGGTGTTATGGGCATTCTTATCGGGATTGTGGTATTTGTATACCCGTACAGTCCTTTTGTAATTCTGGCACTTCTTGTAATCATAATAGGAATCTGGAGTATTATATACGGCGTAATCAGACTTGTCTGGGCGCTCAAAGGAGGTGGACTGGGAATGGCGATCCTCGGGCTCCTGACAATTGCCCTCGGGCTACTCCTGCTGGTTAACCCCCTGGCAGGTGCCGTTGTCCTGCCCTGGATATATGGAATTTCCCTTGTAATAGGTGGGATTGCAGCACTGATTGGCGGGTTTAGAATGAAGTCCGGGAAAAATGTCTCATATTCAGGTTAAGGTTTTCAGAAAACTTGAAGGTCGATAAGCATTTCCACTCATATATGCGGTGCCAGATGCAGTGTCGGGTCCGTAGCCAGTCCATTAGCGTTGGCAGACCTATAAGTACTCCACATTTTTAAATATTTGAAACATCTAAAGAATTTACATGCGAAAAGCTACAATAGCAATAACAGGACTGGTTCTTCTTTCTTTTATCCTATCAATCTATTTTTACCCGCAGGTACCTGAACAGATGGCAACTCACTGGAACTCAGAGGGAGAAGTAGACGGCTATATGTCGAAACTCTGGGGGCTCTTTTTCATGCCGTTAGTGATAACGGGTCTTGTAATTATGTTCCTGGTAATTCCGAAAATTGACCCGCTGAAAGAAAATATAGCAAAATTCAGGAAATATTATGACGGGTTTATAGCGATAATGGTTTTGTTTATGGTCGCTGTCCATCTCCAGATACTGCTCTGGAACACAGGAATTCAGATCAGCCCCAATGCCGTAATTCCTGTAGGGATAGGGCTTCTGTTTTATTATATAGGGATACTTACGGAAAATGCAGAGCAGAACTGGTTCATCGGAATCAGGACACCCTGGACTCTCAGCAGCGAGAGGGTGTGGAAAAGAACTAACCGGCTTGGAGGGAAACTATTCAAGATAGCAGGAATAGCAGCAATCTTCGGGGCTTTTTTTCCGGAACTTGCAATATACTTCATCCTTGTGCCCGTAATTTTTGTAGCCGGGATTACTGTTGTTTACTCATATATTGAATATCAAAAGGAACTTAAAGAAAATGAAAGAAAATGAAAGAAGATTAAAGAAGTAGGTGAAAAAAGCTAAAAGGACTGGAAAAAGGAATGAAAGAAAATGAACAGGGCTAAAAGAAAGAACTAACAGAAATCGAAATTCGAAATCAAAACTTAAAAAATAAGGTTTAAAGCTTCCTGTGTTTCATATTTCCGGGAATCATTTTAACCGGTTTCTGACACCTTATTTATCATTATGTTTATCTAACATGCTCTCATTTTGTCATATTGATTATTATGACTGAAGAGATAAGTAAAAATTTAAACAAACCAGTCGAAAACGGAGATAGTATTTCCGTTGATTATGTGGGAAAACTGGAAGATGGCACAGTTTTCGATACATCGGAAAAGGAAGCTGCCGCTGAGGCAGGGATATACAACGAAATGAGAGACTACAATCCTCTGACATTCACCGTGGGAGCGGGGCAGATGATTAAAGGCTTTGACGAGGGTGTGGTCGGAATGAAAGTGGGAGAAGAAAAAACCATTACAATTCCTCCCGAGGAAGCGTACGGAGAATATATGAAAGAGTACGCAAGGGAACTGCCACGTAATGCTGTAGATTTTACTCCGGAAGTAGGGATGCAGCTGGCCACGGAAACCGGACTCCGGGGCACTATCACAGAGGTAAGCGAGGAAAACTTCATTGTGGACTTCAACCATGAGCTCGCAGGCAAGACCCTGATATTCAAAATAAAAGTTGTTTCGATGGAGGCATAAAAAATGAGGGCGGGGAGGGG
This sequence comes from Methanosarcina sp. 2.H.A.1B.4, assembly GCF_000979385.1. Lineage (NCBI taxonomy): Archaea > Methanobacteriati > Methanobacteriota > Methanomicrobia > Methanosarcinales > Methanosarcinaceae > Methanosarcina > Methanosarcina sp. 2.H.A.1B.4. Next base: position 214,358 of record NZ_JJOV01000090.1, on the reverse strand, counting down.
GGAAACTTTTATAATATCCATTCTACTCCTTGGGAGTATCCTTTTCGGAAGCGGATGCACTGACAGTGGAAATAGTAGCATTGTAAAAGTCGGAAACACTATTCAGGTGGACTACACTGGAAAGTTCGAAAACGGTACTGTTTTTGATACCTCCGTAGAAGAAATCGCAAAAGAGGCAGGCATATACACAGAACAGAGAACCTATGTCCCCCTGACCGTTAAGGTTGGTTCGGGCCAGTTGATCCAGGGTTTTGACGAAGGCGTAATCGGGATGAAAAAAGGAGAAGAAAAGACTCTGACAATTCCCCCCGAAAAAGCTTACGGAGAATATGATGACGCAAAAATTCAGGCAGTCTCCCTTGAGGATCTGAACCTATCAGTGAAACCTGAAATCGGACAGATATTCAGCAGTATGTACGGGGACCAGTTCAGAGTCATTGATGTAAATGAAACGCATGTTACTTTTGACTCTAACCACAAACTCGCAGGCAAGACTCTTATTTTCGATATAAAGCTTATTTCAATAGAATGAAGCTTACGTCAGTTAAACCGATTTAAAACCGGCTTATATTTCTTTAAAAAAGATGCACCCCTCTGGTAACCAGGAAAAAAATCAGGATTACCGAAAAAGCTGTAAAGAAAAAAAAATAACAGGAGAAGGAAAAATGGAGAACTCTCGTACTGTGGAAAAGGGAGATTATCTCCTTATTGATTATACCGGAAAGCTTGAGAATGGAACAGTATTCGATACCACCTTAAAAGAAAAAGCTCTTGAAGCTGGGATATATGATGAAGAAAAAGAATACACACCTTTATTTTTCAGGACATACACCGGTCAGGTGATAAAAGGTATCGATGACGGGGTTCTTGGAATGCGAGAAGGAGAAGAAAAAACCCTTGAAATCGTGCCTGAAGACGCCTACGGAGAATCTAAAAGTTATCTCGTTCAGAAAATTCCTCTTTCAAGACTTGAACTAAAGGACCCTCCGGAGGCAGGAAAAAAAATAATAACGCCTGGGGGAAGTGAAGTTAAAGTGCTCGATTCCACGGAAACTTACGCAACCCTTGACTTCAACCATGAACTTGCAGGCAAAACCCTGATCCTTGAAATAAAACTTGTCTCCATTGTGAACGGATCTGGAAATGTAAGCTGGTCTTAAAATAAATTTATATCGTCGATCCTTGAAATAAATTTATATAGTTGATCCCTGAAATAAATTCATATAGTTGACCCTTGAAATAAATTCATATCGTTGATCCTTGAGATAAATTTATTCAAGATAATTCACTATAAGATAATTTTAGGACCCACAAACTGGAAAGTGGTGGAAGATGGAAAAGGAAGAGAAAGTCGTGGTAGTGCTGCTCGTGATGGCATTGTTCTCTCTTTCGACAGCGTACCTGCTCTTCGGGCAGGACCTTGCAGGAGCTGGACAACAGTCAGGAGGAAAAGCCCTGAAGTACACCCACGAATCCGAAGTTGGGGAAAAAGTGTCTCTTGATGCTGAGGTTTTGAGTAAACGATTTACTTATACCGGAGATCACCTGCTTTTAGAAGTGAACTTTGACTCAGAAGTCCTTAGCGTATTTATCCCGAAGACAGCAGGGGCCGAAGCCCTGGACGGATCAATCAAGGAAGGAAACTTCATAAGCATAACAGGCATTATTTCTGAGTATAAGGGGAAGAAAGAGATAAGGGTCGAACGAAAAGAGGATATTACTCTAAAATAATCGTCATCAATAAGCTTTGAAACGGAAAGAACAGATCGTTAACAATATATCTATAGAGTAACATTTGAGAAAATATGAAAGCATGTATCATGTGCGGAGGCACAGGGACAAGGCTCAGGCCACTGACCTTCAAACACCCGAAACCTAGCATACCGATTCTCAATAAACCATCAGTCCTGCACCTGATAGAGCACCTTTCGAGGGAAGGGTTCAATGAAATAGTCATGACCCTGGGATATATGGGAGAACGCATAGAGGAACAACTCGGAGACGGGCACATGTTCGGAGTACACATCGATTATGTGTATGAGAAAGAGAAGATGGGGACAGCAGGCGGGGTAAAAAATGCTGAAAAGTACCTGAAAAATGAGCCTTTCATCGTGCTTGGGGGAGATCACGTCCTTAACCTCGACCTGAGGGAGATGTACCGCTTCCATGAAACAAACGATGCTCTGGTAACTATAGGACTCCTTTCCATTGATGACCCGAGGGAATTCGGGATTGCTGATATGGATATAAACAACCGGATCCACCGCTTCCTGGAAAAACCCAAATCCGGCCAGATATTCAGCAACCTTGCAAGTACAGGCATTTACATCTGTGACCCTGAAATTTTTGACTGGATACCTGAAAATAAAAAGTATGATTTTGCAAAAGACCTTTTCCCTGCCCTGCTTGCGGCAGATAAGAGAATTAACGGCATGCTTGTCAGGGGAAAATGGACTGATGTAGGGAGTTCGGCAGCCTACAGGCAGGCCCAGCGCTGGATGCTGGATGCCCTTCCAGGGACCACAATAGAAGGAAACTTCACAACAAGAAACGCAAGAATACGAGGCCCCTTATCCATAGGAAACAATGTCTCGATCGGTTCGAATTCTTCACTCGTTGGGCCCATTGTCATAGGGGAAAACACTGTAATTGGCGATAATGTCCTTATCGGACCTTACAGCGTGATAGGTGCAAACTGCACTATCGATAATAATGCAAAGATTCTTTCTTCGTACCTTTTTGATGATGTATGCATAGGTAAAAACTCCAATATCTCCGGAGCTGTAGTTGCAGATGAAACTGCTGTAGGAGATGAGTGCAGCCTGGAGAATGGGACAGTAATCGGGCATAAAGTCGTTATAGGAAACAATTCGACCATACATTCGGGAGTAAAGATCTGGCCTGAAGTTGTGATCGAGAAGAATTCCAGCATAAAGGAAATTGTCATCAATTCGGACTATGATACTACATATGAAGGCTCCTGAAATACAGGATTTAAAGAAAGGTTAAAACCGATCAAAAATCAAGAGTATATAAGAGAATCTAAAATCAAAAGAGGATACCCAAAATTAAGAGTGAGTATAATCGAGAATCTGCATTGAGAATCGAAATCGAAACCCATATTCCAGGTTAAACGCATAATTCCAGGTCAAAAGGTATGTTCCTGATTTATCTGGACTCTAATTAAAAGTATTCATAGCCTGAGAATACGGGTTTCTTGCAAATTCAAATTGAGTTTTCAATATTGATCCGAATTTTTGCTTTTGTAATCTTTCACAGGCTCTCTGCCGGATTTTTGTCCGATTATTATCTTTCGATACTCCCTTTTTAATTGGTTGGTGTTTATTCAGAAATGCCCGTATATGACGTCTTAAGCCTTTTTTCAATTCGCCGCTCAAGGCTTGAGCCCACCTGCGTACAGTAGTAGAGAAAAACAAAAGTATTAGACGGGCTGGAAACCTTATGCCAAATCTCAACCGTGTACCTGGGGACAACCATCATTTCTGATACAGATAATTTCTTTCTGATACACAGATAATTTTCATTTTCTTATTTTTTAGTACAGATTTCTTAAGAAACAGGAACTTTTAAGAAATACAATCGCTTAGTAGACATAAATCTGTTAAGAATAAGTAAGGATCTTATAAGAACGGTGCAGACCTTTTAAAATTGGATTCCAGATTAAAGAAAACAGTTCACTCTGACATATCGAACTTCTCTTGTGCCGTTCATTATATATTGGAGAAAGAAGTTTCCTTAAATAAGATAATACCTATACTAAAGAATAAAATTAAGAGATTTCAATGACCAGGTATAAAAAATGGCTTATTGGGTCGCTGGTTATCAGCGCTGTATCAATTGCCCTGGTTACATGCTTGACTTTTAACTCGGAGACTATTGAAGCCCTGAAAAGGATCAAGCTGGAGTACATCCTGGCAGCTGCCCTCCTTCATATTAGCTCATACTTTATCTGGGGGCTGCGGACCCGGGCTCTCTGCAAAGCCCTGGGATACAGGATAAGTGTCCTGAAAGTGACAGAGATAGTTATCTCAGGTACTTTTGTGGCTGGAATTACTCCTTCTTCTGCAGGCGGAGAGATACTGAGAGTCCACGGCCTGACCAGGAACAAAATTCCTCTCGGCAAGGCTACTGCAATCGTTGTAGGGGAACGCCTTCTTGATGCCATTTTCATATTTTCCTGTCTGCCTTTTGCCTTTTACGTTCTTGGGGACATTCTTTCAAATTATGAATTTGATGCAGCTTTCTTAACAGTAAATTTCCTTGTCTTTGTACTTCTCGTCTTTTTTGTTTACGGCGTCTGGAAACCCGAAAAAGTAAAATACGTAACTCACAGGCTAACAGGCAGGCTTGCTCCTTTTTTTGGAAAAAAGACCGATGCTGCAGTTTCACACTTAATGGAACAGATTGACAGGGAAATAGACCATTTTCATGACAGTGTAAGGGTCTTTTTTTCAGAAGGAAAAAGAGGGCTGCTCTGGGGAATTGCCTACACTGTTATTTTCTGGACCGTAGAATTTTCACTGCTCGTCCTGATCCTGATGGGCCTTTCGCGGACACCTTCAATTATCACCGTCTTTGCAGCTCAGGTGCTCCTGGCTGTTATAATGGTAATACCCGCAACTCCCGGAGCAAGCGGAGTTGCTGAATTAGGAGCAGCGTCCATCTTCTCTATTTTTGTAGATTCATCCATTCTGGGAATTACCGTACTTGCCTGGAGAACCCTGACATACCATATGAACCTTTTAATAGGAGGGCTAATGAGTCTGAAAATAATTAAAGACATGAATATGATTAAAAAACTAATCGGAGACTCTCCCGAACCTCCACATAGCGCCTGAAAAAGTATTTTGAACCGGAAAATCGCTGTACAGCAGAGGAAAGCCGGGGAAAATGTCAGAGGAAAGCTGGGGAAAAAATACCAGAGGAAAGCCGGGGGAAATACCAGAGGAAAGCCGGGGGAAATGTCAGAGGAAATGTTAGAGAAAAGCCAGAGAAATACTGGAGAAATAAATCCTCAAATCCGGTTTTCAAAACTCTTTTTTGAAAGATATTTAATTTCAAGAAATCCGACTGCAAAGAAATCCGGGTTTCTCCAAGCCCACCGACCAGTATAGATTTATATTTTATTCTCACAAAACTTTATGCCATGCCCTCCAGAGAAATCATCTTTGAAGTCCTGAGAAAAAGTGTACATATGGTCTCAGTCCTGATAGTGCTCATCTACGAATTTTTCGGGAAAGAGACAATTCTCTGGGTGCTCATGCTTTTCCTGATAATTGTCCTTTTCCTGGAATACCTCCGGCTCGAACAGGGCATGAAAATTCCCATTTTCCATACGATGTACAGGGAGCATGAAGCCGATAGCTGCGGAGGGCACATCTTCTTCGCCCTGGGTGCAATTGCGGCAATCTCCCTCTTCAGCAAGGAAATCGCTTATGCTGCAGTCCTCATGACCACCTTCGGAGACCTGGCTGCAGCCCTTATAGGAAAATTCTACGGAAAAAAAAGAATTTTCAAAAAAATCTTTAAAAACGATAAATCTCTTGAAGGTTCAACTTCCGAATTCATAATTGATCTGTTGATCGGACTCGTTATAGTTGGAGACCCCTTAGTGTCCCTCGTCATGGCTTTTTTTGCAACCCTTACGGAAACCGCAGTAAACCAGATAGACGATAACCTTGTGATACCAGTTTTTTCCGGCTTCTTCGGGCAGATGACCCTGCTTCTACTGATGTATTTATGATAAGCCTCTTAAGCGAAAAAAAGGGCAGCATACCCCCTAAACGCAATTCGGGAAGGAAAAGCTGTGATTTTATAACTTAGTCCTCTTGAGCGCAGCGAAAAGGACTGCGGGCTCCCGAATCGCAATTCGGGCAGCGCAACTCGGGAAGCGGGCAGGGAGAAATCAAACTGCTGCTTCTTCTGCTCCTGATTCACCCTGGGCTTGTTTAAGCCTTCTCATCTCCCTTATACGCCGGACCAGGATTTCTCCAAGGTAAAGGACAAGGGCTGCAAGAAGCACATACACTTTCAGGCTTACGGGCTCGTTTGACTCCCTTTCGGAGTTCTGCCTGGCATCCTTCAGGAGAAGGGCTCTTGCCTCCTTTTCAGTATAAATCTTCCCTCCGGTTGCAAGGATAAGGGACTCGATATCTTTATTGAGCCCGACTTCAAGGTACTCACGCGGGTAGTTTACCGCAAGCGGATAGCCTGAAATATCGTGAATCCCGACATTTACCGGGTTTACACTTGCCTCGTAGGTATTCCTGCCTGTAAGGGCAAGGTCAAGCGGAGCTCCGTCCAGTTTAAGCTGCGGGACTCCTTCGTCGTACATTATCAGGGTGAGGTCGGAAGGGGTGCCCAGCCAGGTATCCGGAGCTTCAACGACAGCTCCTTCTTCTGCCTGAGGGTTCCCGATTGCCCAGTTGGTCATACCAGAAATAAGTCTGCTGTTTGACCCGTTGTAAAGAGCAGAAGACCAGCGAGTAGCTTTGCCTCCCCCATTATCCGTGGTAAAGGCTGCAACACGCCCGAGCCCGAAGCGCCATGTGGTGAGCACGGGCTGCCCCGTAACCGTAATGACAAGGCGTTCAGCCCCTGCTTTTGGCGTAACCTGATTATATCCTGTGATACTGGCGTTAGTGAGGTTCACACCCTTCGTAATGAAATGATCCGGAGAGTACTCAAGAAGCAGATAGGAATCAAGCTCCTCGCTTTTAGTTTCGTCTTCAGGAGTCGTATCGAGATCTTCAAACCCTATATTTGCCCTCTCACCCATTTCGATATGTTTATAGTTATTTTCAAGCCCCAGGTCCTGCATTAGCTTCTCAGCATAGAAGTTTCTGGTCTTGTCAGTCTGAGAGGGAGCAGTAGAGCGGATATGGATAAAGTAAAGGTTTACACCCATATCCTTCAGCTCTCGTGCAGTCTGAAGGCTCTGGTCATACGAGTCCTCAATCCCTCCGTCAGAGATTATAATAGCATCAAGCTCGCCGTCCTCGCCTTCAAGCATATCTTTTGTGACATCAAGCCCCTGATCCAAAGAGGTCTCAGTCTGATCACTGGGGGTCAGCTGCGAGATTTTATCTTCCAGAAGAGCAAGGTTCTGCGGAAGCCCCATGAACACAAACCCACCGGAAACATCGTATCCCACGCTCCCGAATGCTATAACGCCAACATTTGCATCTTTCAGGTTTTCATTCCTGAGGATATAGATGGCATTTGACAGGATATCTCCCTGAGTACCGTGGGCAGCTGTACTTGGAGAGACATCGAGAATCAGGACCAGGTTTCTCCCTCCTTTAAACTCGGAAGGTTTTGATAGTACAGGCAGGATTTCCTCGAGGGAAGAATTAAGGTATTTTCCGTAATTATAAGCCTTATCTCCTCCGACAACAATAAGCCCGCCCCCGTTGCTGACATAATTTTTGATTTCCTTTATCTCAGCCTCGGAAAAAGTGTCTATGAACTGGTTGTCAAGCACAAGGACCTTACTGTCTGTAAAATTCCCTGCTCCGGGATAACCGTTTACAACCGAAACTTCGTAAAGGTTACTCAGGATACTGGCGAGAGGAGAACCGGTCTCACCGGTAATAAGCGTGAGTTTTGGTTTGGGGATTACATAAAGGGACTTGTAGAACTCATTGTTAACCTCGTTTAAATCCCCTCCGGACACATCACTGATCTTTACCCTTATATTATGGGCACCGAGAGTGGTAAAAGCCTGATTAATCGGAATCGTATTATTCCGGGCATTCTGTGTAAACGTCCTGCTCTGGATAAGCGCTTCGTCCACAAAAATTTCAAGGAAATAACTGACACTCTGTTCCGAAGCCTGGCGGACAACTATCTCAAACTCGTTCTGGTTGTTAACAACAACTGTTTTGTCCCCGAGCACCTCGACGCTGAGGTCATTTGTCTCAAGGTCGGGCTGGACAAGATAGACAGGAGTGTCTGCGTCCTTTGCAAATCTCAGAGCTTCCGTAAGGTCCTTTCCTGCGTTATTGTTTCCATCGGTGACAAGAACAATCTGGTTGCCAAGCCCGGAGTACTGGGTCACAGCATCCCCTAGAGAGGTCTTATCCCCGGTTAGCTGCACCAGGGTGGTAGGGGTATTTGCCGTAAGGGCTTCATACAGGCCGGTACCTGTTTCTTCAGGGAAAATTCCCATACTTGCTGTCTGGTCCTGAACAAACACAAGTGAAGGGTCTTCTTCACTGATAGTCTGGGTAACCGTTGTATAGGGTGCAGCCAGGGCCAGTACAAGGAGAAGGGCAACAAGCATTCTCCATTCCACAAGTTTTGTTTTTGTCTTCCGCAGGAGATAGAAACCCGCAACAATCACGGGAATTATAAGTAAGAGCATCTCGGGGCTCTCAAGGGCTACGTTCACAGTTCACCCCTCCCGCGGACGATCAGGATTTCAAGCAGCATAAGCAGGAACAGGACTCCTATAAGATAATTGGTAATATCGTTTTTTGCAATATAGGTGTCAGCCCGGACGAGCCTGGTCTCATCTTTTGCAACTGCCCGACTGATAAGTTCCGAGGCGTCTACTGTAGTATTTGATTCCCGGTCATCATAGAGGTTGACTGCAATCTTCTTGTCCGAAATCTCGTATATCCCCACCTCGTCAAAGAGCAAACGGTTTGCTGTCAGGGTCTTTGAAGGCGTGCGGATTTCCCCGGTCTTTGAAAGGGAGGTCACGGTGCCGGTTTCAAGGTTGTATTCTGAAATTTCCCCTGTGCCGCCAAGCCACTCAACCAGCTTTATCCAGAACACAGGATACTCAGGCAGGTTATGGAAATTGTTCCAGGCTCCATCCCCGAGCTCGTCACTAAGCCCCATATAGAAGATAGTCCCTTTACCTACCTGCCAGTAGCTCAGCACAGGAATACCGTTCTCCGTGGCTACAAGCGTTGTAGAACCTGTCCTCTCAGTTGCATTCATGTATTTGCGGACCGAGATTTCTTCGGGGTTTATGTCCTGTGTAATGCTGCTCTTAAGGGTTTCTTCAACCTCAAGCCCGTTTTCTGCTTCTTCAACTCCGATAGGTTTTACAGGCAGGAGCTTAACAAGGCCAACCTCGGTTTTCTCAGGGGCAAGGGCTTCGCTTGCAATGAAAACCGCATTCCCTCCGTTCCGCACGTAATTTTCGATAATGTCCACCGAGCCGTTGGCAATCGGGGTTTCTTTCTGGGCAAGCACTACAAGGGAGTAAGTATCAAGGGAAGAAGGAACGGATTTCTGGATTTTCAGGTCGCTATTGGGAAGTAGGGAAAGTGCGGTTTTTGAAGGCTGTTTCCCATTATCTGTGACATAGAGGATCTGCTGCCCGGAGGTATCCGGAATGGAGATGTAAGCTTTGTTGTCAACAGACAGGTCATCTTTAACATTGAGGCTTATTGTGGTGAGTCCGGGCCCCAGATTTGCAAGTGTGAACTGGTTTGTGCCACCTGCAGGGACATCAAGAGTAAAAGACTTTGAAACATTTCCCGAAGTTCCTCTTCCGGCCTCTATTTTAACGGTTTCACTCTCGCCTTTGTAGTTTTTGACCACACCGGTGTAGCCGTATTCCCCATCCATGGCTTCAATCCAGCCATTAATGATTCCTATGTTGTCTGCAGGCTTTCCGACCTTTACGAAATTGACCTCAAGCCCGTAGGATTCGGCCAGGTTCTTGGAAGCTACGGGGTCATCTCCTCCCCAGTTTGTAAAGTCTGAAATGACAATGATCCTACCTCCTTCTTTTGATAGAAGGCGCATACCTGTAGAAATGGCTGCAGACAGGTCGGCAGTGCCGGCTCCGGGCTTGACCTTATTGAATATATCCCCGGCAGCCGAAGCGCTCCCGCCTTCAAGGGCGAGCAGGGGAATATTGGAAGCAAGGATTATGCTGTTTTTCTTGCTCACATAACCGTCGGCAATTCCAACCGCGTCTTCAAAACGAGACTCGACCTGCATGCTTGCCGAAGTATCAAGGATGATCACCGTATGCTCTCCGCTGAGGGGCTCATTTGAAGTGTAATAATAGCCCGCAGCCCCAATGGAAAGAAGGATCAGCATAAGGAGTTGAATCAGGAAAAGAGGGTCCTGCACGATTTTCGTGATTGAGGCATAAACCCTTTTTCGTTCCCTTTCAAGCTTGAGGATAAACATTAAGGAGGGAATCGAAAGCACCGCTGGTTTTGGGCGGAGCATGTAAATGATTATAAGTGGGATGACACTCAGGAGGGCAGCAAGAGCAAGGGGGGTTTGAAACGGCATTTTTTAGCGTCTCCTTCTCCTGATCGTATGGTAGAAAGCATCAAAGATAGGAGTGTCGGTTGTATAGGTGTGGAACTCGGCTCCGACCTTCATGCAGGTTTTTTTAATCCTTGCAGTGTGGTCGTCCAGCTTTCGGGTATAGCGTTCCTTGAACTTTTCACTGATATATGTCCTTATCTCTTCACCTGTTTCAAGGTCTACAAGCTTGCTGTTTCCCTGAAGAGGAAGTTCTTTTTCCGTGGGGTCAAGCACCTGTATAACGATAAGGTCGTGGTCGGAGAGCCTGTACAGAGCTGTTTCTATTGCCTCCGGGTCCTGCATAAAGTCCGAAATCAGGATTACAAGGGATCTGGACTTGATTTCCCGGCTGTATTTCATAACGGCTTCACTAATGGAGGTCCCGCCCGAAAGTTCAAGTTCGCTAAGCCGGTCGATTGTCCGCATGAGGTTCTTCCTGCCCCTGCGGGGTTTATTGATATCAATTTCGTCCGTAAAAGTGGATATGGCAAACCTATCATTATATTTGGTTACCATGTAAGCAAAACCTGTAGCAAGCATGGCAGAATACTCGAACTTCGAGGTCCCCTTTTCAGGGTAGTCCATGCTTTTGCTGGCGTCCAGAAGGATATGGGTTGTAAGGGTCTTTTCTTCCTCAAACTGCCGCACATAAAGCTTTTCAGTCCTCGCATAAGCCTTCCAGTCTATATCTTTCAAAGCGTCGCTTGAGTCATACTCCCTGAACCCGATAGTATCGATGCCGTGTCCGCTGCGGGTTGAGGGGCGGTTTCCGGCATAGACCGTCGATACTCTCTTCCGGACCGAAAAGGTAAAGCTGTCAAGCTGCCTGAAAAAATCCGTTTCGATTTTTTGTTTTGTGCGAGTCATTCTGGATCGTCAACCGAAAAGCCCGGTTCTGCCCGGACCTGGAAAACCCCTGAGGGGAACTTTGATACGCATTTTATGCAGTTCGATTCTCAGAACCTGCTCGATTACAGGTCTGTAAGAGTTCATTTATCTGCTTGGCTTACCTGTTTCATTTAACTTTCTTGAGAATTTCCTCAATGGCTTCATCAGGAGTCATCCCGCTTCTTTCAGCTTCGAAGGTAAGGATCAGCCTGTGGCGGAGAACCGGATAAGCCATGTAATCAATATCCTCTTTGCTCACGAAGTTTCTGCCCTGTATAAGGGCTCTTGCCTTTGCTGCAAGGATCATGCCAATGGATGCGCGGGGAGAAGCCCCGTACTCGATGTGCTCTTTGTCTTTGCGGGTCATTGACACAATAGAAAGGACGCGCTGCTTGAGTTCTTCGGAGATAGGAATCTGCCGGGTAAGCTTCTGCAAATCGAGAAGTGTAGACTTGTCCAGCCCCCTGGTGATCTTAGGGGTTTCGGACTTCGTATAACGGTTTATGATCTCCATCTCCTCTTCAAAAGATGGATAGTCTACAAGGATCTTTAAGAGAAAACGGTCTAACTGGGCTTCGGGAAGGGGGTATGTGCCCTCCATTTCTATGGGGTTCTGGGTGGCAAGGATAAAGAAGGGGCGGTCAAGAAGGAAGGTATCGTTTCCGACTGTTACCTGTTTTTCCTGCATGGCTTCGAGCAGGGCTGACTGGGTTTTGGGGGAAGCACGGTTGACCTCGTCTGCAAGCACGATGTTTGCAAAGACAGGGCCTGGTTCAAACCTGAATTCTTTTTTATTATCTTTCTCCTCAATCATATTGGTCCCTGTGATATCAGAAGGCATCAGGTCAGGGGTACACTGAATTCTGCTGAACTTCAGGTTCATTGCCTTTGCGATCGTAGAGATCATCAGGGTTTTTCCAAGTCCGGGATTGCTTTCCACAAGGGCATGCCCTTCACAGAGGATTGAGATTATAATCTGTTCCACTACCCTGTCCTGACCCACTATGACAGTCCCTATCTCTTCAAAGAAATTTTTAAAAATCCTGCCTGCGTTCTGGTAGGTCGCGGAGGCCTGCCCTGAATCGATATTATTCTCATTCATATCTGCTTCACCCTTTAAACTGCTGTTTTTCGCGGGTCCCGATGCCCGCTCCTGCTGAACCTTATCCGTTCCTGCAACAGAATGCCATTCAAAAACAGCCTGTTACTCCAAATACAGCCTGTCAGTATCAGCCTGTTATTCAAAACACAGCCTGTTATTCAAAAACTGCTTTCCAATAGCTGTTTTTCAATAATTCTCGATCAAACTGAATACAGGTAAATTTGACTTAATATAAATTTATTATATCATTCTTCTGCAAGTTGTTCAAAGTAACTCTGGATAACACTCCTGTACCCTTCAGGAAGGTTCTCGTAGTAAGCCTGAGAAGCAACGGCTTCCGGGTTGTAGACATCCGACTGAATAAAGGATTCGTTGTCTCTCTGTTCTCCGTCCTCCTGGATCGTAAAGCCCTCCCCTCCACCCGGAGGGATCTTTAAGTCTACTTCCTTGCCCTCAATTATGATAACGGCAGGTTCTCCAAAAAGTTCTTCATTGTTCTGCGGGTCTCCTGAAGTCCCACCATTTTCCTCTACGGAAATAAGATCCGAACCCGAACCAGGGAAGGGAATAGTTTCGATTACTTCCTCAAAGTCGAGTGGGCCGACAGTTGTCTGATATCCGGTGTTGGCAACGTATGCCAGAACCGTGACAGCAAACACAGTTATCAGAAGATCCTTTGCAAGCTTTTTTCTGTTAAGGAAGACAGAGGACTTCACAGGCTTCGAATCGATTATGACGCCGCCTATAAGGTCACGGACAATAATGTTATCCGTATTCCGGTTGTCATAAGCAGTCCTCATCCTCTCCCTGAGTACAGGGTATTTTTCTTCAATAAGGGAAATCGCATCTTTCTTTTTAGCCCTGTAATACCTGAATGCTGTGAGTATAAGAGAGAAGGTAAAGGCAAGAATAATCAGTCCCAGGGTCTCAAAGACAATTTCAGAACCAGGAATACTGTATTTTGTACCGGTATAGGGTTCGAATGCGTCAATCATTAGAAAAATATCCCTTATGTTAAAGAGAACAAAAAGGGCATAGAGAACCAGAAACGTTGCAAGAAGGTCTGCGAAAACATAGAATCCTCTATATTTCTTCAGAGCCGATTCGTGTTTGTTGATGATATTTTCAATCTCTAGAGCCATTTCGCTCCCTTCTGCAACCGGAGACCCGGGTGTTATTATATTTAAGAGTAGTATATAAAGAGGCACAAAGACATAGTAACATACTATAGAAAGATATTACAGAAATATACTATATAAAGGTATTATATAAAGGTACACGTTCCAGCTAAAGGTACACGTCCCACCTGCAAGTTCCTGCCGTATTATACATGTCCATGTTTATACCCATATCAGGTTTCTTTTTTGAACCTGAAGGCCCCTGATTATTCGGAAATCTTGAAGGCCGGATAAGAACCCAGTACTTTTAATGTATTAGTTTTAGTTTTTGACTTTGTACCAGCTTTTGATTTTATATCTTCAAAGGCATCTTTTATAAGTGCATCGCTTGTATGACCTTCAAAATCGATGTAGAAGTAATAGTCTCCGAGTTCCTTTTTTGAGGGTCTTGATTCGATTTTTGTAAGGTTAATTCCTCTTTTCGCAAAAGCCCCCAGAAGTTCGTATAATGCCCCTGGCCGGTCTTTTTCCAGGGATACGATAAGAGATGTTTTGCAGGACGAAAGACTGACCTTTTCTCTCCAGGTTTCTTGTTCAGCCTGGAGCTCATGCTCTGCATTTCGGCAGGGCTCCGGGCTCAATTCCCCTTCAACGCCTGCATCAACGCCTGCAGCTCTCAGGGTCTGATTCGATGAAATATGCTTCTCAGCCCGGATAACAATAAAACGGGTGTGGTTTTCCTTTCTGTCCTGGATATTTGAGAGCAGGATTTTCAGCCCGTACCGCTCTGCAGCCTCAGGGGATGCTATTGCTGCCATTTCCTCAAATTCCCCTGCCAGCCTGGCTGCATGGGAAGTGCTGCCCGTGCTCCTGAGTTCCGCTTCAGGAAAATGCTTTTTCAGGAAATGCCTGCACTGTGCGAGCCCCTGGGGATGGGAAAGGATTACCCTGATCTTCTCGGGCCCGCCTTTAGAGAGCAGGCAGTGCTCGATTTTGACAACTATTTCCCCAATTATAACAGCCTCGTTTTCAAGGAGGAGATCGAGAGTGACTCCTACGGAACCTTCGATGGAGTTTTCTACAGGGACTACGGAGATGTCTGCTTTTCCTTCAACTGCAGCCAGAAACGCATCCTCGATGTCTGCGAAGTACCGAAACTCTGCATCCATCAGGCTATTTTTCAGAGCCCACAATTTTGCAGCCCTTTCCGAATACGAGCCTTCAGGCCCCATTACACCTATGATCATCTGAAGGTTAATTGGGGGAATGGTAATAATAATTTTTGATGGCGATGTTGAATCATCTTAGTTGAGCCAGCAGAGTTGCACCGCCCGAATTGCGCCCCGGGATCACATGAAATCGGAGATTTCCTGGGAGTTGCGATGTAATCGCAACAGTACGCGTCCTTTTCGCTGCGCTCAAGAGGACTTTGTCCTGATGGGTGAAAATCACACAAATGAAATATGGATGAAGGCAAGAGGGAAAGGTATTGAGGAGCAGGTAAAGAAAGATCAGTCTGAAAGACCTGAATTTTTTAGTTTTCAGAGTCCTTTTTTCCCGGGTTGTCTGTTTTTTCCAGTTCTTCTTGAAGGTCAAGCTTCTCTCCTTCATTCCACAGAATTTCAAACTCCTCTTTGAGATTTTTTGCAAGCCCGATGTCCCGGATTTTCACAACCGAAAGGACCCGGTCCCTGTCTTTCGGGTGGGGTTGAAAAAGGACGACAATGCTGTCATCAACGACTCCAAAACAGGAATTAAAAGTCTGGAAGAGCCTGACGTCCAGGCCTTTTTTAAGTTTTCCGAGGGTTTCATCCTCCTGCCTGGAAAGGAGAGAAGTGAGAGCCCTGAAACGCGGAGAAACCATCAGCCTGATTTTAACTCCCCTGTCAATAGCCCTTGTGATTTCAGGAATCAGGCAGGCAATGACAGGCATCCCGAAAATGGGAGGAATGACACAGATAGATGTTTTTACTTCTCCATATATGGAAGTGGCAAATTTTTTGATTTCGGACTCGGTGATGGCTGTTGTCCAGAAGACCTCATCTTTTCGCTTCTGGACCTGGACAGCTTTCAGGGCCTGCTTTGCCTCTTCAACAATCCCTTTCAAAACCGCCATTTCTCTTTCAATTTCGCTTTTTCGCTTCTCAAAAAAAACATCAAGAGCAAGCTCAGGGTCAACCGCCCGAAACTTTTTGGGCCTTGAGGCCTGGACTTCCACAAACCCCTTTCCTGCCAGAGCTTCAAGGACTGTATAGATCTTTCCATAGGGCACTTCCGAATCCCTGTAGATGGCTCTTGCTTCTGAAACGCCCAGTTTCAACAAAGACAGATAGGCAGCTGCTTCATAGGCATTGAGGCCGATGTCCTGAAGAAGCTTTTCATTTTGCATACAGGAATTTGAGGTTTAATATCTTAAAACAGTTTCGAAAAAAGACCTGGGCATAAGATGCCGAAAAATACCGACATCTGATGCGAAAACAGTTTCTGATTTCGGATACCAGAAAAAATACGCCTTGCCTGAGAATTTAACCTATATTTCAATTTTATTTGAGCAGTTTCAGTGCATCCCTGCAGGCTGCTACGGCAGGCGCGCCTGAGGTTATGAATATGACATCCATAACTTCCATTATTTCCTCTTTGGTAGCACCGTTCTTAAGGGCACTCTGCATCTGTACAACAGTACATCTTTCACACTGCTTGGATGCGACAACTGCAAGAGCTATCATAATCTTGACCTTTGCAGGCAGGGCTCCGTCGGACAGCAGTTTATGGTTACATCTTTTGTATTTGTGCAGGAACTCCGGGTCCAGCTCCCCCAGGGTTTTCAGGATCTCCGGGGTAAAACCCAGTTTCTCACTCATGTCTTCAATTAACTTTTCATGTTCTCCCATATAATGAACCCCCAGTTTTGGTATGGTTATTATTTAGTAAATTGGATATTATTAATATTAAAGCTTGGGATGTATACTGTAGGAGAATAATAAATGAGTGACCCGTGGATCAGACGTCCGAGTTGCGCCGCCCGGGTTTCGCTTCGGCACCCGAATTGCGCTTCGGGATCACAGAGAATCGGAGATTTTCGGGGAGTTGCGATGTAATTGCAACAGCACGAGGGCCATTCCGCTCCGCTCAAGCGGACTATTTTGGGTAAAGATATTTAATGGATCAACCAAGAATAAAACGTAGATCAACCGTGGATTAACCTGGGAAGGCAGCGAGTACAGACCCAGATACTTTCCATGTTGTGCCTGAGGGGCATGAGGTAGTGGGTGTCTTCTCCGGCTCCGCATTCGAAGCAGTGGATTGAGATGTCTTTCTTTTTCGGCTGGGCTTCAGCTTTTTCCCTGTTAAATTCAACTGTGTACCTTTCTTCAATAGAGAGGGCGCCTTCGGGACAGACCCCGATACAGAAACCCATGCCATCGCAAAGTTCTTCGGATACTACTTTTGCTTTCCCGTTAATGATTTGAATAGCGCCTTCAGCGCAGGGTGCAACACATTTTCCGCAGCCTGTGCATTTTTCCTCGTCGATTTTTATAATTGTTCGTTTTACCATGAAGATTAACCCCCTTTCCCTTTAGATCAATTCCTTTTATGAAGAGATATTATCTGATTTGTCAAACTATCTGATTTATCGAAGTATCTGATTTATCGAAGTATCTGATTTATCGAAGTATCTGATTTATCGAAGTATCTGATTTATCGAAGTATCTGATTTACCGAAGAGATCAAACATCTGCTAACATGAACTGCCACTTGAAATCCGGCAAATACCCTTCCCTGTATAACATTCCTTTATAATCGTTTATTATCTTACTCATTTTACAGGTATACTTTATGAAATCCGTACCTGTTTCCCCTTTAAATAGTATTTTTTCTGCTTTCTCCAGAAGGTCCGGATAGATAAACACCAGCTCTTCTTTGGTGTGCAAAAAAAGAGCAGAAAAATCCCTGTGAATGACCATGCTTCTTTTCAAGAGCTCTTTATTTAAGGTATCTTCAGAGATATAGTCCTTGAATTTTAGATAAGCATGAAAGTTCGCAATGTTCTGATTTAAAGAATTCAAAATTGAGTATAGCATATTATCGGTTTGAGGGAGAGGAAGGTCCTGAAGCTCAGGATGTGCACCCTCATAGGATTCGTTTTCGTCTATATTTTTGTCCCGAGTTGTATCGTAGTCCATTTTATCAACCTGGTATATCTGCAACTTGTGTTCTCAACTTGCAACTTGTATTTTCAATTTGCAATTTGTATTCTCAACTTATATTATCCGCAACCTGTATTTTCGAAAAGAACCTGATTTTTTTATTACATCAGGAGGCTGTTTTTTACCAATCGGAAGTAAATTTTGTTCACTGAGTTTTGCTTACATGAGTGGGGTTTCAGTGGTGTGTTCCTTCCACCACTTTTATACCCGCATCCTGAATTGTCTTTCTGATGGTATCTATATTGGGGCATTTCGGATAGCTGTCCTCCATGAGCATGCAGGAACTGAGGTGTACGACATCGAAGTCATGCTTTTTCAAAGCATTTATCAGGCGGTAAACCCTCCTGCCCGAGCAGCCTCCACACGTAAAGAAAGCAATAATCTGCGCTTCCCCATCATATGCCTCAAAGTGGGACTTCCTCTCATTGAAGGCTTTGAAGCAACCCACTCCGGGACAGGCTTCCGAAACGATGTCACAGCGGACGACCGCGATTTTTGTTGGTTTTGTTTTTTCTTCCATGTATGACACCTGTTTTTACACCCGTTTTTATAACCATTGTTATAACTGTTTTTACACTTGCTGTACGTTTTACAGCAGGCGAGTAGACTCTTTCTGTCTTGGGGCTTTTACAACAAGCACCCTGAAGATGCCGTCTCCGGGGTTCAGGAGGCGGTGTGGAATTTTTGCAGGACTTTCGATTAACATGTCCCTGCTGACTTCTTCCTGTTCGTCCCCGATTTCAACGACACCCTTTCCTTCAAGAATGTAGAAAAAGACGTCCGTGGGGGTGACGTGCTTTTTTAAAGCTTCCCCTGGTTTGAGTTCGATGTGCACTGCCTGGGCATTTTCCGTATCATAGAGCATCCTTACGCTCACGTTATGAGGGTTCGGCTTTTCCGGCGAAGATTTCATCTCAACAACTTTCATATCGTTCTCCCCTTTTTGACCATTTTTCTGCGTTTTTGCCATGCGTTTTTGTTCTGTTTTTGTTCTGTTTTTATATATGCCTGATCAGTACCAATCTACTCAATCAGTCTTGAAGGAGGGCATCTCCGAAACTATACAGCAGTGAGGGCTTAGAGTCCGACCTTATTTTTGAACTCTTCAAGACCCGTGTCCTCAATGAATTTTCCGAGCCTCTTTTTTGTGCCCGAGTTTTTGTAGAAAGTTATGATTCTGTCCACGGCATCGAGAACCTCATCTTCAGAAAGTGCCTTTGCCACGACCTCGGCAAGCCTGGGAGTTGCAGCTGCAGAGCCTCCAACCATAAGATTATAGCCTTTTGCCGTGCCCATTATCCCTATATCCTTGATAGCAGGCTCAGCGCATGAGTTTGGGCATCCGCAAACGCCCATTTTCAGTTTTGAAGGCATGGGCATCCCATGATATTTCTCGTCCAGTTTGAGGCCCAGGCTCACTGCGTCCTGCTTACCCTGCTTACAGAAGGTTGTCCCCGGACAGAACTTAACGCTTCTTACGCAGAGCCCTATGGCCGCACCGGGTTTTATGCCAAGGTCAGCCCAGACATTATCAAGGTCTTCTTCTTTCAGACCCACGATTGCAATTCTCTGTGCAGAAGTCATCTTCAGGGCAGCTGCCCCATACTTTTCTGCAACGTTAGCGATGTTTCGGAGAGTTGCCGGGTCCACGAGTCCGCCTGGAAGATGGGGGGCTATTGCGTATGTCTCACGGTCTCTCTGAACGATTGCACCTTTTTCCGGTAAATTGTCTTTCACGGTTGATCCTTTCTCCTCATCTTTATTATTAGAGTTTTAAAGCATGCTCAAACTGCCAGGCAGCAGCATAACATATTGTGTAATTTTATTACACTGTGCTTGGGCTGTACATTGTACAGGGATATATCATTTAAAAGTATTTTTATAATATTGAATTTTATAATAGTATCCTTTTGATACCAGTATATTACATATACTAATTTATATATCAGACAGTTTCTATGTTTATACTATGAAAGACTGCACCGTCTACAAGACGATGAACATCATCGGGAAAAGATGGACAATCCACATCCTCCTGGAACTGCACAAGGGTGAAAAGAAAGAGAAACGTTTCAACGAGCTGAAAAGAAAGCTGGGGTACATAACCCCGAAGATCCTTTCGGAAAGGCTTACAGAGCTTGAGAATGAAGGCCTGATCACAAAAAAGGTCGATGACTCTACAAATCCCCCAAGATCCGAGTATTACCTCACTGAGAGCGGAATAGATTTTATAAAGATAATACAGGCAATAAAACGCTGGGGGCTAAAGTGGAAATTCCAGAATGAAGAATGCGAGAAAGCCATCTGCATGTACTGTGACCACTGAGCGCCCAAAGAAGTCCCAAAAAAATACTGTAAATTACGGCTGAAAACTATGGTTTCCCGGCATTGAAATTGTTTTATACTAACGAGTCCTAGCTTATATAAAGCAGGGGAAAAGGCAAAAGGACATAAAAAACAGTCTCAAGGCATTAAAAACGGTCTCAATTAATCTGCATAACCCCGGAGGCAGTAATGAATCTCGAAGAATCTATCGATTTTTTCTTCAAGCCTGAGAGCATAGCCTTGATAGGAGCGTCTCCGAACCCTGAGAAACTCTCCCATACGGTTCTGAAAAGCCTCCTGGAAATGGGTTTTAAAGGAAAGATCTATCCTGTAAACCCTGGCTACAGGGAAGTTGAGGGGCTTAAATGTTATTCGGCTCCCGGAGAGATTGAAGACAGGATTGATATTGCTATTTTTGCAGTCCCGGCTAAAGCTGTTCTTGAAATTCTGAAAGGGCCTGTGGAAAACATAAAAGGAGCCATAATTGTCAGCTCCGGCTTTAGGGAAACGGGGGCTGGCGGAAAGAAAATGGAAGACGAGCTGAGAGCTCTTTTAATAGAGAAAGGTATCAGGGCTATGGGCCCCAACTGCCTTGGAATATATGACACCATCTCAAACGTGGATACCTTTTTTATAGAGCGGGAAAAAATAGAAAGACCTGTAAGAAACGGGGTTTCCGTGCTTACGCAAAGCGGATCTTTTGCCGCTATGATTATGGACGAACTGGCAAATGAGGGGGCAGGCGTTGCAAGGGTCGTGAGCTATGGAAACAAGGTCGATGTTGACGAAAGCGACTGCCTTGAATTTCTTGCACAGGACGACGCCACAAAGGCCGTTGCCCTTTACATTGAATCCGTAGGAAACGGGCGGAGATTCCTTGAAGTTGCTTCAAGTTGTGTAAAAAGGAAACCTGTGGTGGCTCTCAAGGTTGGAAAGCGGGAGCCGGGCGCAAGGGCAGCAAGTTCCCATACAGGTGCCATTAGCGGGATGTATGAAGCCTATGAAGCCGCTTTTAGGAAAACGGGCATAATAGAGGTCGCCAGTTATGAAGAACTGAAAGATGCCTGCAAAGTCCTCAACCGGTATTCCCCTGTAGAAGGAAAAAGGGTCCTGATAATAACTGACGGGGGAGGGATAGGCATTTCCATTGCCGACTCCTGTGAGGAAGTAGGGCTCAAAGTCCCTGAACTTTCCGAAGCTGCGGTCAGGAAGCTGAAGGAGAAACTTCCGGCTTTTGCTTCCGTAAAAAACCCTATAGACCTGACAGGTAGTGTGCGGGATGAACATTATATTGCTGCCCTGCAGGAGGCTCCCGCGGGAGAATATGACCTTGCAATTGTCAGCCTGCTCTGGGGTCCGCCTCTTCTTACCGAAGGAGTTGCGGAAAAAATCAGGGATTTTGCTGAAAGCTGCGGGAAACCTATCCTGATCAGCTCTCCGGGGGGAAAGTTCAGCCGGGAAATGGCTTCAGCTTTTACAGACACCGGAATGCCGGTCTTTTTCACCCCTGAAAGCGTGGTCCGGGCGGCAGCCGTGCTTTGCGGAAGGAAAGGGTAAACAAACTGAAATTCGATTTGAGTGAAGAAGAACCCTGAATCTCCGGGAATAAATAAAAGAAAAGGATGAAATTAGGGAATCATAGAAAGGTTACACAAAGCCCGGCGCCGAAGAAAAGATTGACCAGCGCCTGTACCCCATGGCTCGCTTAACTCTTTTTACGGCAAGCTGGACTGCAGCTTCCCTTGGCAGGATTCCTTTCGTTTTTGCAGCTTCCAGTACCTGAAACGTGTTGTTTTTTACCTTTTCTTCAATTGACCCGAAAGCTGTGCACTGGGTGGCTCCCTGATACTCTGATGCCGCACAGATCACGCCGCCTGCGTTTGCAATAAAATCCGGGACGTAAAGAATACCCGCCTCATAGAGGATTTTTTCCGCACCCTCTGTGATCGGAATGTTTGCTCCCTCAATAATCAGTTTAGTGTTAAGAAGATGGACATTACTCTCGTTGATCACATCTGGACGGGCTGCCGGGATCCATATGTCGCAAGGAATGACGATAACTGCATCACTGTCAAGCTTTTTCCCGCCAGGATAATCAAGCACACTTTTTCCCTCTTTTTTAAGCCTGATCAGGGTATCCACATCAAGCCCTTCCGGATCGTGGACCGCGCCCCGGGAGTCAGCGACCCCTACGAGAACCGCGCCCCTCCGGGTAAGGAAACGGGCAGTATGCTTCCCAACAGCCCCAAAGCCCTGAACAACCACACGAGCCCCTTTCAGCTCGAAATCACAGTATTGCAACGCTACCTCGGTAGCTTGTGCAACCCTCCAGCCTGTGGCCCCTACTTCATCAAGAGGGATGCCCCCCACCTCGCATGGCAAACCCACCACTCTTCCGATCTCGTCTTTTATGCAGGCCATGCAGACCTCGTCCGTCCCCATGTCAGGGGCGAAGATGTACTCCTCCGTATATCTGAGGGCACTGGCAAGAGCCCGCAGCATCTGTCTTTTCTTTTCCAGAGGCATTTTCGGGTCCCCGTACATGACAATCTTCCCACCTCCATAAGGCAAATCTGCAGCTGCATTCTTAAGGGTCATGGCTCTTGCCAGCCTGAAACATTCTTCAGTACTCACATCAGAGGCCATCCTTACCCCACCAATAGCAGGTCCCCGCGCGATGTTGTCCACCACAAGAATCGCTTTCAGGTCAACTGACGGTTCGTAAACATGAATGATCTTAAATGGCCCAAGCTCATCCGCAAATCTGAACATGTCCTCCATTAACTTAATCCCCCTCTTTGTACCTGAGTTTCATTTTATGATTTTCAGATAATTTCAGAACTGTATTAATTATGATCCTGCACCTTGAAATGTTTTATGTCCCCTTCGCCCTAAAAGAGGGCACTTTTTTGTGGAAGTTGAAGCACCTGAGATACATGAAAAAAGCAAATAAAAAGAATTTTGTGCTGCAAAACTTTGAGTTCCTATCTTTTTGTCGTTTTTATCTATTCTTCGTATTTCCAAAAAAACGGGTTCAGATTCCTCAACGTTTCTTAGAGATGTATGGAACAGAAACCTGTGATAGCTCTATAAAGCTGGAAACAGGGAGCCGGGCGCAAGGGCAGCAAGTTCCCACACAGATGTAATTAGCGGGATGCAGGAAGCCTATGAAAGAGAGGACAGTAATTTATTTTAGGAAAATTATTTCAAAAACTATATAATAATCCAGGAGATTTATAGTATCAAATATATTTTTCTGAGTAAGTCTCTTAAAAAAGTAATCGTTTGTAATCATTTCCAGCCTTAGCCTTACTTTCGTGTTTTCTCCAGAATAGAACCCGGAAATCGGAAGGATGGGTAAAGAACAGGATGAGTAACATGGAAACAGTATTAAATAAATCAGAATTTTCCTGGAAAGAGTATTTTTCAGATAAAAAGAAAGGGGGACACCGGTTTTCAACTGAAGAGTTTCTTGCTAAAGAAGCTCAGGAAAAATTGTTTCATTTAGGTGGAGGTAAAACTCTCCTCGATTTTGGGTGCGGTGCAGGAGAACTTCTGATATATTATATTCCAAAATATGAGAGAGTAGTAGGGGCTGACTTTTCAAGCTCCATGCTTTTTGAAGCTGAAAAGAAAATCTGGCAGCAGAAATACAAAAACGTAGACTTAATCCTTGCAGATGACAACACTGTTTGGGATAAATTAAGCTTATCGTTTGATCGAATTACTGCAACCGCAGTGATCCAGTATCTGACACCTGAGCAAATAGATGCTTTTATCCGTAACGCATCCGAATATCTCAATGAGGAAGGAAAAATAGTATTTTTTGATATAATTGATCCCAGGCTGTATTCTTTATGGAAACTCGGATGGTTTTCAGAGAACTTTAGATTATGGAAGAGTTTGTCCAAAGTTGGTATGGGGTGCTTAAGGCAAGTGTCGGGTATTTTGAAAAACCGTCCCGGAGATATAATTGGGGATACTCACAACCCCTACCTGATTGAAAAAATTGCCAATATGCATGGATTCAAAATGGAATATGTAAAGTCCATGTACTATGAGTACAGGTATCATGTGATATTATCGAAGATGTCATAAGACCTTCCGGGTCCCATGAATGAAACTTTAGGGGAGGGCTCAAGGCTCTGGTCTACAATTTTACGGATAACTTTTTTTGAGCATAACCTTAAATCCGCTTTTTTGTAAGGAATATGCCAAATTGGAGTTAAGTCCGGAATAAAATTTGTTTATTTTTGGTATTGCAGAAGTCCTGGAGTCTATAATGTACATCGGATAAGAATGCAATTCAGGTTTTACTCTGGAAAGTTAAGCAGGTAAATCAGGGACTGCCAGGACTTCTACAAACCAGGTTATTTATTCATTCATCATTTTTTTGCCTGCTTCCAATTTTCCATGAGCCTTATTCAGGCCTTCCTGACTGAACAACCGATCAAATTCAGGATACTTCTGGAACTCGCCTGTAATCTCTTCAAATACCTGATGTTTCGGACTGATGATGACTACATGTGCCGGAGGATGAATTTTCTTCAACCTGCTAATCGCTGTCCCTGCATTATTACTCAGTTCCACAAGTGCAGCAGAGTTACATTTTGACCTGAGAGGCACCCCCATTACACTAACAAGAAGCGCATCGGCATAATCGTTTTCAACACATCTGGGATTCGTTGAAAACTGAATGTCTCCATATATTTCCAGGTCGTGTAATGCGATTCTTACTTTTGCCGGGTCGTCTGCCCGGACTAATGCAAAAGATTTCATTTTTAACACACCAACAAGCTTTTAAGTCACTCCCAAACCATATAACTGTTTTCCAATTTTTACTCAAAAAAGCAGATTTTCAGTGAAAAATGAGTTTAGAATGTTCAACAGGTCGCCTCATACCGGACGCTATCTGCATAACCACCTTCAATTTAAATATTAGTAGAGTTCAGTATATTTTCTGGAAAAGAAAAGGTAAACTCATCAATCAAAAGGCGGTGCGAATCAATAATCCTTTTTTGCGGTGCACTGCCTTATTGATTTAACACAGGATTGTTTTCAGATTTCATGTGATCTTTTTATTGGTTGTTTTCCATCCACCCAATCATCTATGAGTGCCCATAACTCAGAGGAATTGCGATCGATCAACAGGCTACCATGCCCCTGGTTATTCCAGCTTATAGTAGTAACCCTGCTGTTCGTTTCTCCTACCTCATCTTCGTACCACCATGCGCCGTAATCGCCAAAGCCTCCTCCGAGTCCTACATAAAGTACCGGAGAGTCTATTCTGGAAGAATTTATCTCATATCCCTCCACATTGCCCATCAGGCCGGCCATATACTGGTCCAGATACTTTGGCGTATAAGGGACAGCTCCCCCGGTTAAAGTCAAATTGAGCAGCCGGTTTTCGTCAACATGATAGAGGCCGCTAAGATCCCCGCTCCAGTAGTGATAGTCCGGAGTATAGGGATATTCGGAAAAACTATATGTCTGGCTTGCCATGAGCCTGAAAAACTGCCTGTTTGTGAATGTAAGATTGAAATCGTGCCCTTCAGGCTCTGTAGAAGCCTTGTAGCCTCTGTACATCATACCTGCCATACTACTATCATTATAACCTCCTTTTTCGATACTTTCGGAAATAGAAGCAAATTCCTGCGCCTGATTCTGTATTAATTCCAAATTTTTTGGATTATATTTGATAATAATATCAACAGGCACTACTCTGTCAACAGAGCCTGCAGGGAGATCGTCATACTCACTTGCCTCATAAGCCGTTAGAAGCAGTGCTCCATGACTGTGGCCGATTGCTGTAACCTCTATGCTTTCTGCAGATTTTCCGTTTAAGAGAGCTGTATGGCTTCTTGAGACATTGATACCTTTGTATGTGTCCTGAAGGTATTCCTCAAAAGTCCAGTCCTGCATAAAACTGAAATCAGTTTCATCCACTGGAATATTTGTCTCTCTCCTATCCAGGATATATGCACTGTACCCCTGCTGAGCATAGTATATCGCCATGTCGGAATAGAATTTCTCAGTCAAAGCATGCCCTGGCAGAATCACCAGATTTTTATCCGCTTTTGTATTCCAGGGACTTTTCTCCTGCACATAGTTGGTAAGAGTGATACTGTCATATTCTCCGGGCCCAACGTATAACTTGATTTTATACTCTGCCACATCCCCAGAAACAAGTCCTAGTCTACTGCTTTCAGTTAGAGACAAATCTGGTTTTGAAACAGTGGACTGAGAAGAAGTGTACGAGGTTTCGGGACTACTCGCTTGATTGTAAATATTATCTATTTGTAAATCAGGAACAACGTCTGAAGCCGGAGAAGAAACTGCTAATAGAACAAATAAGACAGTTATTAGAAAAATTCGCATTTTCATGAGCTCACCTTTTTAAGAGTATAAAACGAAGGTACGGACTTGAGAATCATGCGTTTTAAAAGAAGACCTGTTATTCCCGTTTTAACGTCAAAGAGAGCAGTGTAAGACAATAAGAATAAGCCAGATAGCTAAAAGTCGCAGCACAAGGACGGATAAAGCTCCAGCCGGCTTTTTAAGATTAGCCTTGGGGATAGCTGACGAAAAGGCTTTCTCACTGGAAAAGTTATCTCACCGATTATATTCCTGTGCTCCTTATGCCCTCAAAACACTACTTCTCAAATAAATATAATTTTTACAGATAAGAATTGCGATTTTAATTTTAAGTTTGATTTTTTTATAGTGTTATGAATAATTCTATACATAAAATACTTTTAAGGTAAGCGGGAGACCTGAAAAAGAGTCAAGAAAAGTAGTGTTTCTCAACTCTTAATAAACTGCCATTTATATTGCCATCCCTAAAATCCATTTTTTTAGTGAGTTTTCACAAATGATACAAAGGAAAAGACGGGAGAAATACAGAAGCTATATCCTGATTTCAACAATATCGCAATTGGAAGACAAAATTCACATAATTTTACTGCAGTAAGCCAGCCGAAAGTGAATTAAACCATAGGCTCGATAAACCCAGGACGTACTTATTGGAGAAAAATAGTTCCTGGTGAGATCAAAAGTAAAAATTTTGAAAAACATATTTTGCAAAATAATTCTACAGGTAATCCCCTGGAAGAGGTATAGAGGATGAAAAAATATCTGTCAATACTATTAGTTACAGTCCTTATTTTTGGGGCTGTACTCCCATGCGCTACTGCAGGGGCGAAGGTAAATTCATCAGGAGACAATTCGACTATTGAAGATGAAACTACTGTTGTTGATGTTTCTGATGACACTAATGAAAATTCTGTTGAAAAAGAAGATACTATTGTTGCAGATGATTCTGTTGTAGTTGATACTACTGTAATATCAACAGATAACGATATTTACAATTCTGACGATGACTATAATTATGAGTCTTCAGATGATGATATTATTACATCTGTAAACACAGACGAGGATTACATCACAGCTAACAATTCTTCTGTATATAATGGTGATGTCACAATTATAGGTGATTCATCACAGACTAATATCCAGTATGTAGAAACAACACAGGTAAACATGGATAATAGCCAGAAGGTAACTGTTGATGTTAAGAATGACAATTCAGTTGTCAACAATATATATTTTGAATCAACAACAGATTCAGGCAAGGCAAAAGTTGTTATCGAAGATCTGAAAGATGATACATCTTTAGTTGAAAAACCAACAGGTGATATTTACAAGTCATTTAACATATGGATCGACAGTGATAATGTAAATGATATTGAAGATGCAGCTGTTAATTTTAAAGTTGAAAAGACATGGCTTCAAGCAAATGGTCTTGATAAATCATCCATTGTCCTGAATATGTATGATAATAGTAAATGGGTAGCAGTACCAATTACAATAACAGGACAGGATTCAACGTATGTGTACTTTACAGCTGAAGTATCTGAATATTCCACATTTGCAATTACAAGCAAAACAATAACTGTAAATAATACTCTTACATCAACATCTTCGGATAATAATACAGAAGAAACAAACGGTCTAAAAAGAAGTGAGATAATACATATACTTGAAATGATTCTCGCATATCTTAAGGGAAACTAATTTCCCTTATTTTTTTTGATGAGGTATCATGCGTAAACATATAAAATTAGCATGACTTTTTCTTTTCACTTGTATTCTAAATTTATTTTGTGGTTGGCACAATACCTCAATTAATATATTTGTTTATGGGTTAATTTTGATTTTAATTTATTTAAATAAATTTCATAGTATTCCATTTGATGTCATTTAGCATCCTCTTAGAGGCTGTCTTAAATTTAAATAATCCTTATTTCCGGCTTATTCTTTAATGTCAAAACGCTCTAAAAAACTTCCTTATCCCAGTGATTTATGGAACTTCAATGTTCAAGGCAGAGTCGTTTACTATTTCGGGGAAGATATTGAGAATGCAGAAGACTACACGCTTAACCTTCCAATCCAGGTAAAAACAGAGTCATATCTCCCGGAGAAAACCATGCCCGGGTTCGAAGCAGCAAATTTAGAGATAAAAACATGTATTTTAGCCACCAATATAAGCAAAGAGAGAATGGGGACTCAAACCATGGCAACGCTGAAAGATTCCGTAGTAATAAACAGATCACCTGAAGCTGTTTTTGAATGGTTTGCTCATTTTACGGAAAACTACAGAGCCTGGCACAAAGACCACGTACTTGCTAAGTGGGTTAAAGGACAGAATTTTGAAAAAGGCTCTGTGCTTTATGCCGAGGAATACCTCGGGGGCAAACTGGAAAAATTAAGCTTTGAGATTACCAGCTGTGTACGGAATGAATTGATCGAGTATAAAGTGCTTTTTCCGGAGTCTCTTATTTGTTCCGGCGGCTCGTTTTCCATAAAGCCTTCAAATGGTGGAAGTGTTTTTACTGCTGCGCTTTCATTTCGGTTTGGAGGGTTACTTTCAAAGGTTGCGGGGAAGAGGGTTGAAGATATCAGGGGGCACATGAAAGAAGAAGGGGAGAACCTGAAAATGTTATTGGAAAATGGAGAAAAAATGTAAGTACCTATGAAGAATGACAAAATGTCCTGACAGCTTTAATTTCCCGGGGTTTTCAGCTCTTGCTCTTATATTAACCAGTTTTTTGTGATTCAAGTATCTCAAGGAATTTTTTAACAGCCCTCCGCAGAGCCCTGCTTGTCATCAATCCTATCATACAGCTCTTTCAAATCCCTGTGCAATCTGATGACTTCCTTTTCCCAATCCTTTTTACTGGACCCCGGGCAGGAGCCCATCTTTAAAGCTGCCATCTTCGCGTAGTTGCGGGAAACTTTCCTGTTGCTCCAGGAAAGGCCGAACGCCTGATCGGTTTTTTTGATGCTGTATTTTTCGTGGATCAGGAACTCATAGAGTTCAGGGACCTTATCCAGCTTTTCTCCGGAGCTTTCGGGAAAGTCCGGGGAAAGGTCAGCCAGATTCTGAAGGTGGGACTTGACACCACAACTTTCGGGGCACAGTTTTTTCGAGTTTGCAAAATCAAGAATCTCCCTGAATTCAAGGAAAATATCCGTCTGCCCGAAACCTGAAGGCAGAGTTTTTCCGAGGAAGATGAGGACATGGATGCATTCGTGAAAGAGGATTTTTGCAATCAGAAACTCGATTCTCTCCTGAAGGTTCCATAACCTTTCGACCAGCTCCTCGTCCCACAGTTCATGAGGATTTACCAGAATGAGGGACCTGTAGATTATTTTCTTATCTTTTCCGGAAACGACCCTCTTCGGCTCGAAGGCTAACCCCTGCAGCTTTCCGAAAAACTGTATCCTGACCGCCAGTTCCCAGCAGTGTTCCCATCCTCCGGAATGCACACTTTTTACCCGGTAGTATTTTCCATCAAAGTGAACCTTTTTTATCAGCCGGTAAAGGTCCTCACTTTGTTCTTTAATAAGCATTTTTATCATGGGCTCCCGGTAAATGTTCAGATCAAGCTGGAGAAGCCCGGGAGAAAAAAACAGGTACTCAGAAGCAGGAAACGAAACAGGAGCAAACGCCGGGACAAGATAGGGGAACGGTGAAGCTGCAGATGACAATTTTCCCCGTATACTATGTACGTGCAAATCGACTTTTTCCTTTTGTGAAGCCTTTTTTGCTCCTGTTCCCTGCTTCATAAAGCCACCCCTCACAATTGACCCTGTTTCCCCATATTATCAAGTTAATTTGTAATAAAATATTTGAGAATAATAGTAATAAATAATAGAGGTATTCTAAAGATAAATAATTATTCATACGAAATTGCATTTTTGTATTACAATATGAAAGAATATAAAAAACTGAGATTCTTCCGAATCAGCAAATAAAACCTGGTGTTTCAGGCAAAACTGCCGGACCAATATAAGCTGAAAAACAAAATTCATAAAAGGGAAGTAGGATAACTGAGAATTCATATAAGAGGGGTGGGATAGTTGATCATACTTGAAGAGCCATACGTTTCTCAAATTCTGAAGGACATCATCACAGAGATGAAATTACCTGTCCTGAAAAACAAAACCTCTGAACGCCTGGGTTTCAACAAAGACGTAAAACTTCTTGAAGACACTGAATTCATAGACCTCCTCAAAAGCCAGAAAACCTGCAAACTATACAGCAATTCTGAAATCTCCCTCGTCTGGATAGCAAACAACCTCAGATTCACCGGAATTCCTGAAAAAATAGGGCTCTTTAAGGATAAGTTCAGATTCAGGCAGCTGATTGAGCACATCTATCCTGACTTTTCCTATCAGGGAGTGAAATTTGAAAACCTGGACGAACTGGATATCGGAGCCGTTAAAAAGCCTTTCATAATCAAACCGGCAGTTGGGTTCTTCAGTGCAGGAGTTTATAAGGTCAGTACCATGGAAGAATGGGAAAAGATCCTGCCAGCCTTAAAGCAGGAAATGGAAGCAATCAAAGGGTTGTTCCCGGCTCAGGTGTTCAGTTCAGGGAAATTTGTGCTTGAAGATTACATCGAAGGGCCGGAGCTGGCTGTGGATGCTTACTACAACGACGAGGGAAAGCCGGTGGTCCTGAATATCCTGAAGCACCTGTTTCCGGCGGAAAATGATGTTGAAGATAAGGTCTATGTGACTTCAAAAAAGACCATTGAGACCTATCTGGAAGCAGCCCTGAAACTTCTACAGCAAATAAATGAAGCTGCAAAGCTGTGGGATTATGAGGTGCAAGGTTCTGAGTTGCCGGACGCGGGACTGCAGGGACCAGGACTACGGGATTTCCCGCTGCATATTGAGCTGCGGGTGGACAAAAACAACAGGTTAATACCTATAGAGGTGAACCCGATCAGGTTTGCGGGGTGGTGCACTGCCGATATCGCGTATTATGCTTACGGAATCAATGTCCACAGGTATTTTTTAGAGGGGCTGGAGCCGGACTGGAAGGAGATCCTGAAGGATAAGGATGAAGCTCAGGAGAGGGGGAAAGATAACAGTACCTACTGCCTCTTGATTGCCAAAAAGCCGGATGAGATTGAAACGGAAGATATTGAAGCATTTAATTACGAAGGTTTTGTTTCTCGCTTTGAAAAGCCCCTGGAACTGCGGAAGCTTGATTACAGGCAGTATCCGGTTTTTGCGTTCCTCTTTACTGAAACAAGGAACAACAAGTGGGAGGAGATTGACAGGTATTTAAGGGCAGATTTGAAGGAGTATATAAGGGTAAAAACTAAGAATTGTAGTTGAGAACCAGATCCCAAAGCCTATAAAGGAGAAAACGAAAAATACAGAACCAGAGAATAATGAATATTTAAACCACGTAAAGAATGGCATAAAAAGAATTCAGACCATGAAATTCCTTTCCGGCCTGTATATCCTGATTATGCTCAAATCCAATAATTAAGGGGCTTCAGTGAAGCCACCTTCTTAAGCTGTCTTCTTAAGCTGTCTTCTTAAGCTGTCTTCTTAAGCTATATTCTTAAGCTATATTCTTAAGCTATATTCTTAAGCTGTCTTCTTAAGCCATATTCTTAAGCTATATTCTTAAGCTGTCTTCTTAAGCTACCTTCTTAGGTTCACATTTCAAACCTTGTCATAACTCCATGAAGCTCATCAGCAGGAAGCCTGTAGAACTGGACAAACGAAGGGGATAGTTTCTTTATTACGGAAAAGGTTCTCCATATTAAATTACTGGTAAATATGTCTTCGATTCCGTAAAAAATTGTTTTTTCAGTAACGCCATTGTCTTTCAGAATTTGTTCCACATCAACAATTTCCATGTAACCCATCTTTATTTCAAATAACCTCAATCCTTTTGCCAATTCTTTTGTGAACGAGCTCTCGACTCCAAATGGACTGTCTGACTTAATAATTGAAATAAAAATGTTATTTTCATAAATAATGTTATTCCTGAACATTACGTGGGAAATGTATTGAGGGATTCTGTTTATGTCTCGTGAAAAGAAAAGGGCAGTTCCACTGATTTTATTTTCGGTGGTATATACCTTATTATATTTTTCAAGGAAATCCTCAAATTTAGCGGGCTTCATCAGTTCATAAAGCCTTTTTTGCCCGGAAGTGTATATAACTATAAGAGCAAAGACAACAGCTGCTATAATAACGGACCAGTAACCTCCATGCGGTATTTTATAGGTATTTGAGAGGAGGAATACTATGTCGATGAATGTTATAAATAGCGAAATAATAACCTTCGACGTCTGTTTTTTGTGATAAAATATCGAAGTCATCAACATACCCGTAATCGTCATGGTCCCGGTAACTGCCAGTCCATATGCAGCCGCAAGTTTGCTCGATTCTTTAAACACAAATATCATGCATAATACGGAAATAAGGAGCATCCAATTTATCGCACTTATATATATCTGTGACTTTAATTCCCCGGATGTATAATCTATTTTTAACATTGGCATTATTCGGGTCGTTATTCCCTGATAAACTATTGAGAACACGCCGCTAATCATAGCCTGAGAGGCAATAATCGTAGCTATGATGCTCAGGATAAGGAATGGAATAAATATAATATGTGCCTGATGATTGATCATCTCAAATAAAACATTTTTAGAATCAGGATTTCTAATAAGGAATGCTCCCTGCCCAAGATAATTGAAAACCAATGCGAAAAATATCAACTTCCAGGCTTTTAAGATAGGCTCTCTCCCAAGATGGCCCATATCGGCATATAATGCCTCTCCACCGGTACAACAAAGAGTAACTTCAGATAATACAAAGAAGCCTACAAGTCCGTTATGTGAGAGAAAGTCAATAGCATAATACGGATTTATAGCCTTTAATACAGCCGGGGTATAAAATATTGAGGCAATGCCTGAAACTGCAAGAGCTAAAAACCAGACAACCATTATTGGTCCAAATGCCCATGCAATTTTTTCAGATCCTTTATTCTGGAAGGAAAAAAGGCCTATTGCAATCAAGCTGGCAATTAACATAAGAGTTCCCTGTCCTGTATTTTCAAATCCGGAAATAATGCGTATCCCTTCGACAGCACTCAGTATGCTTATTGCAGGCGTAATTACTCCGTCTCCGAGAAGGAACGAAGTCCCAATATAGGCCAATATCGTAATTAAAGAAACATTTCTACTTGATTTCAGCAGGGGAAGAAGGATCTCTTTTAAGACTATAGTGCCTCCTTCTCCTTTTTTTCCCAAGCTCATAGCAAGCCAGGCATATTCCATAGTCACCAGTATAATAAGTGTCCAGATGATTAAAGATAAAACTCCTATTACGTGAATTTCCGTAGGTCTTGTGAGAAGAAATATAACTGTAAGGGTATAGATGGGACTTGTCCCGATATCTCCAAAGACAAGACCCATAGAGTTTACTATTCCCCTGAAATCGGGTTTTGAAAACATAATCTATCTCCTATTTATTCCGGGAATTTTAGGCAAAAAGTATTATTTAGGATGAAAAGTTACAGGTACCTGAATCCTGTGGCAACAAATCATGATTTTACTTTGCCCAAAAAGAGTGAAAAGGAATTGAATTTGCAGAATTTTTAACTCGCCAATTTCCCGTTTTCATTTAAAATTCGTCTCTATCTTTTGATTTTCAGCTTTTTATTAAATTAATCTAAAGTAAATATTATTTTATAATAATGCATGGTGCTGAAAATTACTTTTTCATATATAAAGATCTTGACCCATTATCCCGGGAAATCTATATTAAACAGTTATCAAGCCAATTAATTGATTTTAATTCTTCTGATCCACAAAATTCTGTCCTCAGGTTATAAATTAATCTCTGCATCTGGGAAGTAAATAAAAAACTTTTCACCGCAAATAAGAAAATGTTAAAGGCAGAGAGATCAAAGAAGAATAGGATAAAAAATATGTGATAGAGTCAACTACCCCCGAGCTAAAGACTCAGGGGCTTCCTGTTGAGGTTTTATGAAAAATGTGTGAGTCCAAAAACGGCGGGAAAAATGAGCAGGGAAACGGTAGAAGAAAAAGGGAACACCGGAGAGAAAGAGGCAAAGGAAAGCAGGGATGAGAAGGAAAAAACAGAAGTCCTCCCAACTCAAAAAGTTACGGAAGGGGTGGATGTCCTCCTCGGAGACCCTAAAAAAGCCGTGGTCAAGCTCTCAATTCCTATTATAGTTGCAATGTCCGTACAGACCATCTACAGCCTGACCGATACTTTCTGGGTTGCAGGTCTTGGTGCAGATGCCCTTGCTGCGGTGGGGTTTGCCTTTCCTTTTTTCGTTATTCAGATGGCGCTTACAAGCGGGCTTGGAGTTGGGGGAGGAGCTGCGGTTTCCCGGCGGATAGGTGCAAGGGACAAGGCAGGCGTGGATAACGTTGCAGTGCATACCTTCGTGATAATGTTCATCCTCACAGTTGCCCTTACCGTGCTCGCACTTGCCTTTGTAAAAGACCTCTTTATGTACAGCGGAGCCGGGGATACAACCGGATTAGGGGTTTCATATGCCCGGGTTATCTTTGCAGGCAGTTTTGTGTTCTTTTTTACGAACGTTGCAAACTCCATTCTCAGGAGTGAAGGGGACTCAAAGCGAGCCATGCAGTCCATGATCCTGGGGTCTGTCCTGAACATAGTGCTTGACCCAATTTTCATATACACTCTGGGGCTTGGGGTTGCAGGGGCTGCTCTTGCGACTGTGATTTCTTTTGCCAGCTCGGGCCTGCTGATGTTCTACTGGTTTTTTGTTAAAAAGGACACCTATGTGACTTTCAGGTTCCATTCCTTCAAATTCGACAGAGCCATTGTCCGGGACATCTTCAGGGTAGGGATACCGTCATCGTTCGAGCAGGTAGCTCTGGCAATGACCGCCCTCCTCATGAACCTTATAATTGTCAATGTCAGCAGCACCGATGGGGTTGCAATCTACGCCACGGGCTGGAGAGTCGCAAGCATTGCGGTTGCTCCCTTGATAGGAATTTCAATCTCCGTGGTCTCGATTAGCGGGGCTGCCTTTGGAGAACTTAACTTTAAAAAAGCCCGGCAAGCCCTTATTTATGCAACAGAAATAGGCTTTCTGGTAGAAGCCGCCATAGGCATTGCTGTATTCGCATTTGCCCCGCAGATTGCAGCCATTTTTACCCAGGCCGAAACTGCCGCCCGTATCGCCCCTGAACTAACAAGGCTCCTGAAAATTATGACCGTATTCTATCCGGCGGTTGCCTTCGGAATACTCTCTGCATCTCTTTTCCAGGGGGCAGGAAAAGGCACAAGCGCCCTTATTGCAACTCTTCTCCGGAGCCTTATAATGACTCCCCTCTTTGCCTTGCTCTTTGCCTATGAATTCGGCTGGGGGCTGCTTGGTGTGTGGTGGGGGCTGGTTGCGGGTACGGTTATCGGGTCTGTGATCACTTTTGTGTGGGCTCAGTTCTACCTGAGACGTATGATCCATGCTACAAAACCCGGGGAAAAATGTTGATTACGTCAGAATGCCTGATACTCGCAGATATCTTCGATTATCAGATCATAAAATATAAATAAAACCTATTTGGTATTTAGTTTGAAATCGAACAGTACGAAAAGTAAATAGTAAGATTTAATACAGTCATGATTCGGATGATAAGATAGAAATTAAAACCCAGTCAAACCCGATAAGCTTCGGTAAACCCAACAAAAAAGTCAAACCCGATAAGATCGGGAAAACACCCGCCAGAAACCAGTCAGAAGATTGAATCAAGCACGCCTCGCAAAACAGATCTTCTGGATCAAAAACGCCTCACAAACAGATCCCTGGCGACTATCCCTGGCTTTATCATCCGGATCAGGACTGGAAAAAAGCGCCTCACTGTG
Source organism: Methanosarcina sp. 2.H.A.1B.4 (assembly GCF_000979385.1). Classification (NCBI taxonomy): domain Archaea; kingdom Methanobacteriati; phylum Methanobacteriota; class Methanomicrobia; order Methanosarcinales; family Methanosarcinaceae; genus Methanosarcina; species Methanosarcina sp. 2.H.A.1B.4. The sequence goes on along the minus strand of NZ_JJOV01000090.1, from coordinate 178,167 downwards.
ATAACCAATGAAAGAAGAAATAATAAAAGAGACGGTAAAACTTCAGTTTGAGATGATCCATCTCTTCCATAAAAATTTTGCCAAAACTTTTCACCAGGCAGGAAATAGCCCATACAGTCTTAACAAGAATCAGAATAAGGCTATCCTGATTATAGGTTCAGTAGGTGAGATAATGCCTACGACTCTTGGAAAATGCCTGGACCTTCAGAAAGGGAGCCTGACCAGCATGATCGATGCTCTGGAAAGAGAAGAGCTTGTCTTCAGGAAGGGAGACCCCGGGGACCGGAGAAAGACCCTGGTTTCACTTACGGAAAAAGGAAAGGCCTACAGGGACTGGTTCACAGAGGAACTTGAAAAAAGTGTATCTGAGGTCCTTAACAGGCTTGCTGAAGAAGATATTGCAGCCTACCAGGAAAGCCTGAAGACAATGCTTGGCACACTGAAGAAACTGGATGGAAGTACCTGAAAGGGAAAAGCCCCGGGCCCTGGGAAACGATACTGGATACTGAGATCTGCAATGTACACGGAGCTCATAGGCAAACTCAAGAAACTCGGATTCACAGAAAACGAGGCGAAGATCTATTTGGGACTCCTCAGCATGGGCGAGGCGACAGCAAGGGAAATCCATGAATTTACGCACGTTCCCAGGCCAAAGATTTATGCTACGCTGGAGAGAATGTCAAAAAAGAAGTATGTGGAAGTCATCGAAGGACCTCCAGCATATTTCAGGTGCATTGGTCCGGAGCAGCTGACCGAAAGGCTTAGAAACGAATTTCTTTTCTCCCTGAATGAAACATTGAAGGAACTTAATTCTGCAGGTTACGGGATAAAAAACAGGTTCATTTAATGTTTGGTCTGAGTTCCCTGAGCTCCTGAAAAGGATTACATTCCTGAAAAAGATTCATTCCTGAAAAAAGAGGAAAAGGGAAAAAGACGTATTAAAAGGAAGATCAATAAATGAAAACCAGAGCAGTTGTAAATTCAAATTCCGTCAATCCTGAAAAAAGTCCGGAAACACGCGGCGTAAAGATCCTTGAAGGAGACCCAAAAAAAGCCATAATCAAACTTGCGGTCCCGATGATTGTTGCGATGTCCGTCCAGACCATTTACCAGCTGGTAGATACTTTCTGGGTTTCAGGGCTTGGAGCGGATGCGCTTGCTGCAATGGGCTTCGTATTTCCTTTCTTTTTCATAAGCATGGCTTTATCCAACGGGCTGGGCATAGGGGGAGGAGCAGCCATCTCCCGAAAGATAGGAGCACGGGATAAAGCAGGAGCAGACAACGTAGCCGTACATACGATTATAATGATGCTGCTTCTCGTTCTGATATTTACCATACCCTTCTATGTTTTTGCCCCCCAGATCTTCACTCTGGCAGGAGCAGGACAAACAACCGATCTTGCAGTAGCTTACGCAAGGGTGATATTCCTCGGGAGCTTAGTAGTTTTTTTCACGAATGTAGCTAACTCCATCCTGAGAGCCGAGGGGGATTCAAAGCGCGCAATGCAGGCAATGATCTTTGGCGCAGTCCTGAATATTATCCTTGACCCTATTTTCATATACACCTTTAAAATGGGAATTGCGGGCGCTGCCTGGGCGACCCTGCTGTCTCTTGCAGTCTCTTCGGTTATGATGCTGAACTGGCTCTTTTTCAGGAAGGATACTTTCGTTTCCTTCGATTTTAAAGACTTCAGCTTTGAAAGAAATATTGTAAATGACATCTTCAGGATTACAATCCCCGCCTCTGCCCAGCAGCTTTCTATGTCATTATCCATGCTTGTACTCAACCTTATTATTGTAAACGTAAGCAATACCGACGGAGTTGCTGTCTACTCCACTGGCTGGCGGATTGCAACAATTGCAATTGCCCCCCTTATAGGGATTGCAACAGCTGTAGTTTCGGTTTCAGGAGCCGCTTTCGGAGCAAAGGACTTTGAAAAAGCAGAAATTGCCCATACCTATGCAATAAAACTGGGCCTCCTCATAGAAAGTGTGGTTGCTGTATTTACTTTTATTTTTGCCCCGCAGATTGCAGCAATTTTCACGCAGACAGCAGAAGCCGCCCATATAGCACCAGACCTCACCCACTTCCTGCGTGTGATCTGTATCTTCTACCCGTCAGTTTCTCTCGGAATGCTCTCGACATCTTTCTTCCAGGGTGCAGGAAAAGGCATGAGCGCGCTTACCGCAAACCTCCTGAGAACCATAGTATTTACCCCGATCTTTGCAGCCTTTTTCGCCTTCAATCTGGATATGGGCCAGGTAGGTGCCTGGTGGGGGATTGTCGTAGGGAACGGAATCGGAGCCGGAATAACCTTTGTCTGGGCAAGACTCTACCTCAACACAATTCTGAAAACAGGATCTTTGAACAAACCTCTGGAACAGGGAGTTTAAAAATTTTTTGGCGAATCTTTTGAGGGAATTCTTCAAAAAATTTTAAACATGTGTGCGGTTATGTCAAGTCTTCAGTTGGTGGGTGATCGTAAGCTGTCAAAATTCGGTTGATGAAAATCGTGGTTTCAAAGTTATTGTGTTTAATCCCTGAAACCCACTTTCCGCAGATGTCCTTTCAATTTTCACCAGTTTTCATGCTATCGTTTTTATCTGAAAACCGTCCTCGTTACTCAAACACGTATTTTTGAAATTTTCCAAAATTCTCGCCTTTTGTCTTCATTGAAAACTTCCAGCAGCTATTTCCAGAAATTTCAGTTGAGATAATAACTGCAGATTTTCGAATAATTCTTCAAAAACGATGCCAGGAAAACGGTTATTTTTTTTGAAGACATCTGCGGAAAGTGGGTTGAAAGATAAATATTCATTTATTAAACCACAATTATTAAATTTGATGAGATTATTCTCATTCCGCTGATTCTAACTTATTAAAATATCTCGATCTGCAATCATGCCGTAGATAAGAAAGTTTAGGGTGATAGTAGAACAAATGAAGATAATTATTATATTTCAAGTATATTAGAATCTTCTTTGTAAATTACTATTTGTTTCTGTGTATTCTATTTTGTCTATATGGATTCATAAGCGTCTTTAAAAGGAGAACTTATTTAAATATTTTATAACTATGGCATGTCAGTTTCATAATCGGATATTAAATGAATAGCTATTAATCTGAGGTGAGCTAGTGGGAAAAATAAAAACAGAAAATAAGAGAATCCGAAACATTGGTATCCGTTGGGTTTTTGGAGTTCTCTTTTTAATTATGTTCTTTAGTGCAATTGTTGAGTTTCATATTATTGCCGGATTACTTTTTCTTTTGGCAGGTATTGTAGCGCTTCCACCAACAGCATATCTATTGGAAAAAAAATTAAATATTTCAATGTCCGGCACCGTAAGATTTTTTGTAGTATTCTTTTTAGTGATTGTAGCTTCCAACTCATTACCTGATGTAGATTCAACTACAGCAATCAATAATAGTACTGATGCAGTAGCTGCACCTCTTACATCTGCTAATGGTACTACCACAATAGCAATGCCGGCATCAGCAGAAACACCTGACAATAAAGGAACAGTGGATATAGTAACAAGTCCAGCAGGTGCTACTGTTACAGTCGATGGAGTTCCACAGGGTTTCTCTCCTGTAAAAGGTTTGTCTGTGGATGAAGGGAATCATATTGTAGACTTATATCTCTCGGGATATAATCCCAAAACATTGACAGTATCCATAACGAATTCAGATCCAAAAACAATAGACTGGACTTTTACCCCATATGTAGATCCTAGTCCAACACCGACAGAAACACCAACCACTGAATCAACACCAACACATGATTATGATAGTTCATTGGTGAGGAATTACGATGTTATACAAGAGAACGATATAAGCATAAAAGCTTTAACTAAGCCTTTATCTGCATACACATCAGAGGAACTTGAGTCCGTGCCACTTAACATGAGAATAGATTACAGAGTTGTAATTTCTCCTGATATTTCAAAAGAAGAACTAAAATCTACATTAATTCGAGTGGTAATGGATAAAACATCTGAAAACAATGATATTGATGAAGTTGTTGTTTTTGCCTATGATAGAAAAGAGGATGTAGATGATGCTTTCACTTTAGGCAAAGTTGAATGGTGTCCAAATGGTGATTGGGGCTCTATGACTCCAGAAATTGCATCTGGTAATGATCGATCTTCTTATCAGTATGTGTTTGATATTAAGGATAAAGTTGGAAATATAGATGCTTCAGATATCCCTACAGAAAGAGAGTATGAAATCTATGATTATTACGAGAAATGCTACGATGATGCATGGATAAATGTCGATTTGAATGATCCAACAGCAGCTCCAGACGAAGATTTATTGATGCAGAAAGTTGCCGAAAAGTATGGAATTACTAAAGAAGAAGCAGGTAGCATTTGTGATAAAGTGACGATTTACAAAATGAATTTATCTGTATGAAAAGTATGATTTAAATCAATAGCTAATGAACCAAAATTCTCAGGGTTCGGAGAATTTTATTGATGTAATTTGGCAAAGATCTTGAATGATATATATTGTAAGTTTGATGAATTTGATAAGAGATCTTGATAATTGGTATTGCCTGATGTTTACTATTATTGAGTATTTCTGTCGATTAAGATAATTTACAATTTAATTTCTATTTATATCACTCAACTTTTTCTTACTCGCTTTCTACTGGCTCTAGTAGTACTATTCTTACTCGCTTCTCTATTCAGTCTTTAGGAACGTATATTCTACCGGAATTATCTGCCTCTTTTACGAGTTTCTCAATTACTTCAAACCCTTCAACTTCGATTTTCATTATGCACTCTGTTTTCATTGTATTGTAAAGTATCTGCATTATTAGGACTAAAATAGGCTGGAAGTGTCCTGTCTGGATCACGTAACAAATATTTATATATTATTAATCGGTAATGAGTTGCCGTTTTCCTGCTGAAGAAAAAAAAAACAGAAATATGTTCAAAAGGTGAGCCAGAATGAAAGAAACAGTTCCGCAAAAGCCTCTGGAACCAGTCCTGCACGGGTTCCTGCTCAGAAACCGCAAGTTTGTCCCATCCTCGAAGATAATAATTCAGAAGCTCTTCGGGCTTATTTCGAGACAGGAAGCATAAATCTAAAAACTTCCCTGAAGTACAGGAAGGGCTAACCAGCTATGACCAAAAGCTGAAATTAAAAATTATTCGGAAGGCGGATCCCTTTACAGACAAAGCTAAAATTTCCTCCACAGAAAAACGCAGAATCTACCTTAACCAATTGGCAGAACAAAACCCAGCAGTCTAAAATTGCCCAGAGTTAAACCTTTGACAATAGAAAAAAGTATTATTTTCTGAAAAAATCTCCCGATAAATACACTGAAATAAAAAACGACCTGATAAAAATCTCTAAAAAACGAACGGAATCTAAAAAAAGGAATCAAAAAAAAGGAATCAAAAAACGGGTTCCAAAAACGAGAATATTCAGGAGCATTTCAGATAAACAAGTCTTCCCAAAAACGTCTTCAATGCTGCCTTCAAAAAATATATTTCAAAGCAACACCCAACAAATGAAGCCAGAATAATTTGAAGAAAACAAATGCGAGACACCAACAACTCCATCCCTTGAGATAAATAACATCTAAAAAACGGAAAGCTTAAAAGTATGAATCCCACCCAAAAAACGTTCAATAATCGGGAAAGGGAAAACGGAGAGAACTGGAAACTGTATCCAGTTCTTTCCAAAAAACGTAACCACTTCGAATTATTTTCTTCTACTCTATTCTGTTAAGGGCTCTCTAGAATTCACCGTTAAACTGAAGTCAATTTCCCCATTTTTCCATTCTGTTTTATCCATTCTGTTCTACTCTGTTTTCAATCACCCTATTAAGAAAGAAGTTGTCCTCTATTTAGAGAAACAACTTAAAATAAGCACATGATATAAACCTGAAAAGCGGAAAAATCAAGAGATTCAGGCAAAAAATACAGCAGACCGCATAGACAATAATGCTGATGCCCATCTCAAAGCCGTGCTGCTCGGAGTAAGCGAAGCCCTGCCAATTGTACAGGGAAAACTGGAACTCGGCACCTGGCAGAGCATCTTTTTTGCCGAGATGGACGGGCCGAGGCACAGGACAGTAAATATGACGATTTTAAAGATAGAATAAGGATAGGGGACCAGGACGAGTTAAAATACAGGATCGAACCGAAAAGTAGCGCAGAACAGCCAAAGAAAAAAAATGAGAACAATAAAATAATAAAAGAAAAAGAAAGTCCCTTAAGGGCTGCCTGAAGAGACTGACTGAGAAGAGTTTTTAGCCTTACTGAAATCGTCCAGACGGGTCTGTTTTTTTCTGCAGATCTCACCCGGGATTTCTACAGGATATTCACCTGTAAGGCAGCCGACACACATGTCGTTCCTATCGCATTCAAGAGCTCTCATAAGCCCTTCAATGCTGAGATAACCGAGAGAATCAGCGTTTATAAGCCCTTCAACCTCTTTTGTAGTCTTGTACGAGGCGATCAGTTCCTGCCTGGTTGCCATATCGATCCCTAGATAGCAGGGGGCAATAATTGCCGGACTTCCGACCCTTGCATGGACTTCTGAAGCTCCCGCCTTCCTGACCATATCTATGATACGCCTGGAAGTCGTGCCGCGGACAATACTGTCGTCAACCAGGACTACACGCTTGCCTTTGATGTTATCCTGAATGGCGTTCATCTTGAGCCTGACTGCAGTTTCACGCAGGTCCTGTCCCGGAAGAATAAATGTGCGCCCTATGTAGCGGTTCTTCATAAGACCTTCCAGGTACATGATTTTGGATTCCCTTGCATAGCCGATTGCAGACGTGATTCCCGAGTCAGGGACAGGAGAAATGATATCAGCATCGACATGATGCTCGCGGGCAAGCTCCCTTCCGATTCTTTCCCGGACCTTGTAGACGAGTTTGCCATCTATGACGGAATCGGGCCTTGCAAAGTAAATGAACTCGAAAACGCAATGTGCAGGATGGGGCTCGCTTGTGAGCTGGTGGCTCTCAAAGCCCGAACCCGTGAAGACCATAACCTCGCCTGGTCTGACGTCTCTAATAAGAGTACCGTTCAGAGTGTCGATGGCCACGCTCTCCGAAAAAACTCCGTATCCGCCGTCAACTTCTCCAAAACAGAGAGGTTTGAAACCGAAGGAGTCCCTGACAGCATACACAATGCCGTTAATGAAGATAACAAGGGAATAAGAGCCAACAAGCTTGCGCATTACGGTCCTGATAGACTCGACAGGGTCATGTTTTATCAGTTCTTTCACAAGCAGGTGACCGATAACCTCAGTATCGGAGTCGCTTATAAAAATCCGGCCTTCGTTTTCCAGCTCATCCTTAAGTTCTCTGGCATTTACCAGATTCCCATTATGGGCAATGGCAACTGTTCCACCCTTGAAGTTCAGGATAAAAGGCTGACAGTTTTCAATCTTTGACCCGCCAGTCGTGGAGTAGCGGACATGCCCGACTCCTGCGTTCCCTATAAGACGCCCCAGGGATTCCTTGTTGTACACATCAGGCACAAGCCCCATGCCCTTGATGGACTTAGGAGACGTACCGTCATGCACCATTATGCCTGTGGACTCCTGTCCTCTATGCTGGAGGGCATACAGAGCGTAATAAAGCTTGAATGCGACAGCATTTGACTGAGGCCTGTCGTCAGGGAGGATTATGCCTGCAACCCCGCATTCTTCTTTCAATCTTAACCTCCGGTGCAGGTAAAAAATAAAGAAAATTGAGCAGGAAAGTTTAATACTTGCACTTTGCCTGCCATTTGTAAGATCTCATGCGGGTTGTTTTTCCGAAACCGCATGAAGTACACTCTTTTGTATGTATGTTTAATGAAACGCTGCCGCATCTTCTGCATTTGGCGTGAGTGCGCTTCTGTCTTTTTCCCATTGATGCCGTGCCTTTACTCATTCCTATATCTCCTTATAAAAATCAACTTATTAGTGTGTAATATTCGATAATTCGAAGCAATTTTGTTTTTTGGAATTAATTCTCAGTCATACAGATTCTGCTGCTCACCGAGGTTTAACGTTAATAGATGAAGTGCTTGATATAGATTACGGAGATACGTATACCACGTTGTCACCGCGAATAACGACACTGCTGAATTTACTTACGACTTCTCCGTCTCTTAATTCTTCAGCGTTGTCAAGCACGAGGTTCATGTGAATATCGTATCCTTTCAGCTCGCCCCTAAACTCACGTGCGCCTTTCAATCTAACAATTACAGGTGTGTCCAGTGCGTTGTTCAAAATATCCAGAGGTCGGTTTGCCATCCTTACAATCCCCTTAAAACATTATAAATCAATTCATTATCTATATCAATATAAATAGTTAATCCAGACTTAAACTGATCGCCGCGCTTAAGTATTTGATTATTTGCATCAAAGTCGCAAATACAATATATAAATGTATCGAAGCAATATATCCTTTTCAGGTTCCAATATATAAAAGAACCCAAAATATAAGAAAAATACTCTTTTCAGGGGAAAAATACAATATTACTAAAACACATTCACTCAACGCTTTCAGAAATGATTTAAAAAGTTTGCAGAAAATAAAACCTGCAAAAAACAGTCCTTCATAAGCTTGCAGAAACATTACGTAATCCAGTTTTTCGAAAGACGGTTTCTTCAAAAGCCAGCTGCCCGGAAGTATCTGCAGTATAGAAATCTCTGCAGAATTATACAGATCACTCTATAGAATAAAATAAAAATTCCTTTGCCCGAGAAACAGAAAAACAAGCTCTGGAAAAAGTCATTCTGGAAAAAGTCAGTATATGCCAGTATATTAAACATATAAAGAGAATATAAAAAAAGAGGAGTATAATGACAGGAAATCCCTTATCCAAAACCCCTATTGTGATGACGATTGCAGGCTCGGATTCAGGAGGTGGAGCCGGAATTGCTGCTGACCTGAAGACCTTTGCCGCATTTGGAGTTCACGGTACCTGTGCCATAACTTCCGTAACTGCCCAGAATACAACAGGAGTTCTTAAGACATTTGACCTTGCCCCTGAAGCTGTTGCAAGCCAGATCGAAGCTGTCTGTACGGATATGAATATCAAATGGGTAAAGACCGGAATGCTTGCCTCATCGGAAATCGTAAAGGAGGTTGCAAAGCAGGTAAAAAAGCACAGGCTTTCCCTGGTGATCGACCCTGTCGTGGCTGCTGAAGCCGGAGGAGACCTCCTGCGAAAAGAAGCTCTTTCAGTCCTTATCGAAGAACTGCTGCCCCTCTGTAAGGTTACGACTCCAAACGCCTCTGAGGCAGGCGCAATTGCAGGAATTCCTGTCAAAACCCATGAAGATGCAAAACTTGCGGCAAGAAAAATTGCAGACCTTGGAGTTGAAGCCGTTATTGTTACAGGAGGGCACCTTGATGCGACGGACCTTCTCTATGAATCCGTTTCCGGCACCTTTACCCGCGTTCCCGGAACTTTTGTCAGAGGAGGAACCCACGGCTCGGGCTGCACCTACTCTGCATCGATGACTGCCTGCCTTGCCTATGGGAATAGTCTGGAAACTGCTGCCAGGAAGGCAAAGAAATTCGTGGAACAGGCAATCCAGAGGAGCCTGCCTGCGGGCAGAGGAGCAGACCCTGTAAACCCCCTCGGAAAGACCCTTGAGGAAAAAGAGCGCTACCTTGCCCTGAAGGATGTAAAAGAAGCGGTATCAATACTTGCAGACAGCCCTGAGTTTGCAAAGCTCATTCCTGAGGTTGGCTGTAACATAGGAAAGGCAATTCCGGGTGCCCGAAATTATGAGGACATTGCGGCTGTAGACGGCAGGATAGTGAGGTACAGAGGAAGGGCAAATCCTGTTGGATGTGTTGACTTTGGAGCCAGCAGGCACGTAGCAAGGGTCGTTTTTGCAGCTCTTCGCGAGAATCCTGACATCAGAGCTGCCATGAATGTAAAATATTCAGAAGAAATCCTTGAAGCCTGCAGGGAAATGGGGCTTGAGATTTCCTCTTTTGACAGATCTAAAGAGCCTGAAGAGGTCAGTACCATGGACTGGGGCACTTCTGAGGCAATTAAAGAATACGGAGGAATGCCTGAAGTAATCTATGATGAAGGAGGAATGGGAAAAGAACCTATGGTCAGGCTTCTCGGTCCGGATGCATCAGAGGTTGCAAAATTTGCAGTGGAACTTGCCAGAAGATTGAGATGACAACTGTAAACAACAACCGTAAACAACAACCGGCGGAAAAGCCGGCACACGTTTTCTTTTTTTCGTTTCCGTAATTTCGAGGGTGATGCTAAGATTCTCAAAGTATAAAGGTGTAGTTTGGAGTTCATACATGCAAAACAGATAACGCTTAAATACATCAAGGTACGATTTTGTACAGAAATAATGTGAAGGAGATTTTCATGGAACAGACAAAGATTATCCTTGATGAAAATGAGATGCCGAAGAAATGGTACAATGTCCTTTCCGACCTTCCCACTCCAATTGATCCACCTCTTGACCCCAGAACCTGGCAGCCTATAAGCCCGGATGCTCTTGAACCAATTTTCCCAAAGGAACTGATCAGGCAGGAAATGAGCAGCGATCGGTATATTGATATTCCCGAGGAAGTGCTTGATATTTACAGGCTCTGGAGACCAAGCCCCCTATTCAGAGCCCATCAGCTGGAGAAAGTTCTCAAGACCCCTGCAAAGATCTATTATAAGTACGAAGGAGTTAGCCCTGCAGGCAGCCACAAAACAAATACCTCCATTGCCCAGGCTTACTATAACATGAAAGAGGGCACTGAGAGGCTCACAACAGAGACGGGAGCAGGGCAGTGGGGAAGTGCACTATCTCTTGCCTGCAATTACTTCGACCTCGAATGCAAAGTCTATATGGTCCGTTCCAGTTACTACCAGAAGCCTTACAGAAAATCCCTTATGACCCTCTGGGGAGGAAATGTAGTGCCTTCCCCAAGCCCGGATACGGAGTTCGGAAGAAAGATCCTGCAGGAGCAGCCTGACACCCCAGGAAGCCTCGGGATTGCAATCAGTGAGGCTGTAGAGGATGCCGTAGCCCACGAGAACACAAAGTATTCCCTTGGAAGTGTGCTTAACCACGTTGTGCTCCACCAGACCGTGACAGGTGCAGAGTGCAAAAAGCAGCTCGAACAGGTCGAAGAATACCCTGATGTGGTTATCGGGTGCTGCGGCGGAGGAAGCAACCTGGGAGGAATCGGGCTTGAGTTCATAAAAGACAGGCTTGAAGGAAAACACAGCGCAAGAGTTGTCGCAGTCGAACCCTCAGCCTGCCCTTCCTTAACAAAAGGAGAGTACAGGTACGACTTCGGAGACACTGCCGAGATGACCCCGCTCCTTAAGATGTACACCCTCGGCCACAAGCATATGCCTCCTGCTATCCATGCCGGAGGACTCCGCTACCACGGCGACTCTCCGATCATAAGTAAACTCTATGCCGAAGGGCTTATAGAAGCTGTTTCATATGATCAATACGATGTTTTTGATGCAGCCGTACAGTTTGCCAGGACAGAAGGAATAGTGCCTGCACCTGAATCGTCCCACGCTATCCGGTGTGCAATTGATGAAGCCCTCGCAGCCAAACAGACAGGGGAAGAAAAGACCATTCTCTTTAACCTGAGCGGGCACGGTCACTTTGACATGGCTTCCTATGACAAATATTTCAGCAGGGAACTTGTCTGAAATAACCGGGATAATAAAGAGCATAAGCTGAAAAACACACAAAAAATAAAGCCTGAAATGTAAAGGCTAAAACGTGAACTTCCCCTGGGCTAAAAACCCAGGGGTTTTACGCTTTGTTCTATAAAGGTTAAAGAGTATAGAATCGGACAGGGATGCCCGTCAGGCGCCCTCTGTTTTTGAGGGAAACTGTTTTCCAGATAATGTGTTTTTTAAAAATGTTTTTATACAGATATTTCCTTGCACCGTGTTACGGGTACACTCTGGCTGCACTTTCAATAGAGCTTGTTACTCAAACTGCTTTCTGTTCAGGATATAAAGGACCATCTTTGGGCTGAGCTTGCTTTCCTTCGTTATTTTTTCGGAAATATTTTCGTCCGGAACTCCTTCTGCTTTCATATTCCTTATTTTACTCATTACTGAAGGAGGGACGATGTAATACTCGTTTATATCCTTTCTGTGCCCCCAGACATCTCCTTCAAGCAGCTGGATCTTTTGCATTCCCAGAAACATCTCCATAGACTTCGAAATCGTCTTTTGATATGATTTCGGAAGCTGGACTATTTCAAGCCTCGGACAGATTTCAACAAGCAAGAAAATATCTTTATTTGAAGGCCTGAACGCAAGGTGAATTACCTTTTCGTTCGGGTTTAAGGAGATAATTTCATCTCTTGAACTAACAACTCTTATTTTCATACCATTCCCCAGACCCTAGTTAAGTTTAAGAATTAATGAAATAAGTTATACGGCAATATTTAAATATTTTTCTCTGTTATGCTTGTAAAATAGGTTTTGTGTCTCAAGAAAATATTTAAAAAAAGTTACATGCAAAAGCAAAAATAAAAATATATAAACTAAAATGCAGGATTTAATGTCTGAAAATCAGCTTGATTTTTTTGAATTGTTGATATAAATATAAAAAAAGAGTAATATAGAAATAAATAATGTGTTATGGAATTAACCTAAGCTGAAACTCTTTAACCGTCTCACCCGTCTGTTAAGATGGTTTTAAAAAGAGTAAAGATAATGGCTATACAGAAAGTCAACTACCCCTGAGCTAAAGACTCAGGTGTTTCATGCTAAGGTTTTATGATTTAAAGGGGAGAGTATAAGCTCCTTTACATTTCGATCCGAGATTCCGCAGATCTATTCAAAAAAAGAACATTTTTTTGCTATCGTTTTTGGAGAATTATGAGGAAATCGGCAGTTATTATCTCAACTGAAGTTTCGGGAAATGGGTGCCGGAAGTTTTCAATGAAGGCAAAATGTAGAAAATTGTGGGATATTTCAAAAACATATGTTTGAGCAATCAGGGCGGTTTTCAGAAAAAACGATGGCAGGAAAAATTGTGAAAAATTGAAAGGACATCTGCGAAAAGTGGGTTCGATGAAAAAGAGCACGTATTTGAATAAGGAAAAGAATTGAGAAAAACATAGATAAATTAGAGAAAAGTTTATTACGGCTGAGAGTTCCATCCCGTAAACTCCTTCTGAGAATAAGTCTGGAAATATATGGAAAACTTTTTAAGACAGTGTCTTAAAAAGTTGACTGCCCCCTTCAGTTAAATTATCTTTCACGGGTACATAGAAAAAACCGATTTGCCCCGAAAAGTTATGGTTGAAAGGGCAGATGAATCCATGCTTAAGGACAATCCCATACTTCAGGACAATCCCATACTTCAGGACAATTCCATACTTCAGGACAATTCCATACTTCAGGACAATTCCATGTTTCTTTTGCTCAGGATATAAAGTATCATGTCCGAATTCAGCTTGCTTTCTCTCGAAAGCTTTTCGGCAATCATCTCATTGGAGAAACGGTCGGCTTTTAATTCCTGAATTTTCTCCATAACATTCTGAGAAACGTTGTAGTATTCGTTTATGTCTTTCCGATGTCCCCATACATCCCCTTCAAGGAGGTTTATCTTCTGCATTTCCAGGAACATTTCTATTGACTTTGAAACAGTCCTTCTGTAGGATTTAGGAAGCTGTATGGCTTCAATTTTAGGGCATGTTTCAGCAAGCATGAATACATCCCTGTTAGACGGCCTGAAAGCAAGGTGGATAACCTTCTCATTCGGGTTTAGGGTAGGAATTTCCTCCCGTGAACTAACCACTCTGATTTTCATATTAATCCCCACTCTCCTTATTTAAGAATTAAATCTTTTTTATTTAAATATCAAATTTTGTTTACGCATTTACATTTTATATACATATCGACTAGCAGAAATATTATTTAGAGGGTTTGTACCCGAAACGGGTTCTAATAGCATCAGCATGTGCCTGCAGACCTTCTTCCTCAGCTAATGCGATTATAGTTTCTTTCAGACTTTCAAGCCCACTCTTACTGATTTTCTGGATACTTGAATATTTAAGAAAGTGGTTGATATTCAGACCGGAATAAATCCTGGCATATCCTGCTGTGGGAAGCACGTGATTGGTACCGGAGGCATAATCTCCAACCGGAACAGGAGCATAGTTCCCTATAAAAATCGATCCGGCATTTTTAATCCTGTCAAGTACGAAATCGGAGTCTTCCACCATAATCTCCAGGTGCTCAGGAGCAAACTTATTGCTGAAGTCAATACCCTGCTCAAGAGAATCTGCAATCAGGACTGCTGCATTTTCAAGAGAAGCTTTTACAATCTCAATTCTTGCAGTGTTTTCAGCCTGAACAAGTACCTCTTTTTTTACAGCTTCTGCAAGAGTCCCGGAAGTGGTTACAAGCACCGAAACTGCACTCGGGTCGTGTTCTGCCTGGGCTATGATATCTGAGGCAACCATGACAGCATCGGCAGAATCGTCTGCCAGAATAAGAACTTCACTGGGACCCGCCGGAAAGTCAATCTCGGCAACATCCCTTACCTGCATCTTGGCAGCTGTCACAAAAACGTTTCCGGGACCTACGATCTTGTCCACCTTCGGGACAGTTTCGGTTCCGTAAGCCATTGCCCCTATTGCCTGCACGCCTCCAAGCTTGAAGACCTTATCTGCCCCTGCAACTTTCGCAGCAGCAAGCGTGAGAGGGTGAACAGAACCGTCAGCCCTCGGAGGAGTGCATACGATAACCTGTCCGACACCCGCAACCCTGGCAGGGATTACTGTCATCAGCACTGTTGAAGGATAGGAAGCCCTGCCCCCCGGAGCATAGGCACCCACACTTTCGAGGGGTGTTGCCTTCTGCCCCAGGATAACCCCGGGCTGAAGTTCCATAAACCAGGTAGTTTCAGGCATCTGGGCTTCATGGAAAGCCATGATATTTGCTGCTGCGGTTTTAAGGTGTCCCATAAGTTCAGGACCGATACCTGACAGGGCTTCTTCAAATTCCTCCTCGCTTACTTCAAAATCAGCAAGTATAACTTTATCAAACTTTTCGGTATATTCCCTGAGCGCAGAATCTCCCCTCGTGCGCACATCAGAAAGTACGGAGGAAACAGTTTTCCCAACATCTGCAAGCCCGGACCCCCGGGAAAGTAATTTCTGCATTTCAGCTTCCGAAACATCAGACAATTTTTTGAATAACATTGTGACCATCTCTGAGATTACCTGGTAAAACCTGATCCAAATTGATCAATAAGTTTGGTATAAGCCTTGTATAAATGATATAATCTGATATAATCTGCTCTCATTAAATCCCTGATCTCATTTAATATTTTACCTCCGGCTCAGAGATAAAAGAACAAAAAATAAGAATTCTGTCCTGTACAACCATATTAGCTATATTAGGTCGTTCTTTCCCCGCTCGACGAAGGAGAGCGGTCTTTCCCATAAAAAAGAAGAGAAAAGCCAGAAAGTAGAAACTACTGTAACGCCCATAAGAAACTAACATGTAATGTGACCGGGAAACCGATGACTTAGATTTCCTTTGCTTTTTCTGCTTTTTTTGCAGGGCCGCCAGCCAAGCTGGCGGAGGCGCTTATATTGACCCGTGAATTGGAAACGGTTTTTTGGAAAAGGATTGTATTCTCTCAGCCCCGGGAGTATTTCTCAAGTGTATTGTTTCTCGTAACTGCAGCGACGTTTTGTCGGGCACCTTTTATCTTTCGGGCAGGCTGGCCTAAGCCCTGTGCAGCGCGAAAGAAGAAAACTGAAAGATTTCCTACGGGATTCCGGAAGAGACAAACCGATTAATCAGGACACCAATGAGTGAAAAATAAAAAAGGAAAGATCAATGACCATAAGGAAAAGATCAAAAATCGTTGATTGTCTTCTGCCCTTCAGGAGAACCTTTTTCAAGAGATCTGGCATCAAGGGCCTCAGGCACTGCCTCTCTTCTTCCGATCTGCTTGAAGATCCTTGCAGCAATCTTCGGCCCTACAAGAGCAGCCACCTGTTCAGGAGAGGCCTCTGCAAGGTCTGCTGTGGACTTGAAGCCTGCCTCATAAAGTTTCCTTGCCCTTACACGTCCGATGCTCCTGATGTCTAGCAGCCCCATCAGTTCAGGGCCTGCGCCGTAATGGATCCGTTTTTCAAGTTCTGCCGCTTCTTTTGCCCCTTTCAGGTCAAGGAGTCTGGCAAGCTGGGCAGCCACGTGCATGATCCACTCGGCAATGTCTGCAGTTGCACGGATGTCTCCTTCCCCTATGTTGAATTTTAAACAGAGCTCATTTTCAGGCTTTTCATGGATCCAGTCCATCAGCAGGAGAGCGGTCTTTACCTCGCTCAGGAACCACTCGTATTCGACAACATTGAAGGGGCTTGGAACCTTTGAGAACTCTTCTGCATGCGCCATTACGTAATCATTGATATCCTGGTAATCCTGGCTCCGCATATACATCAGGCGCATATCAGGCGTACTGCAGACCAGGTGCAGGAGAGTAAGTTCGGTCAGAGTTCCGGCTTCTCTTAAGCCTTTTGCAATAAGGGCTGCAGAAAGGGGGTCAATATAGAGCCTGGAAACAAGTTTTCCGAAACCCGTGGAAATAAGGGAATCGGAATCCTTCTCAAGCATTCCCTCCTGCCGTAAAAAGTTCAGGCATTCATCCACAACCGTGGAAAGCCCGAAATTTGAGTACTGGAAAGCGAAAAAAGTCGCCTCCAGAAAATCCATAAGTTCTTCCCTTGTCCGGGCAAATCCGTTCGAGATAGTTGAAAGCACGTGCGTCCTGAGGGCGTTTTCCGTCCCAAGCTTGGACCAGATATCTTCGGCCCCGGCTTCAATATATTTCTCAAAAAGGAAAACCAATTCCTCGGATGATTTTGCAAGCAATACAGCCTCTCCATAGGGATCAAGCCTCGGCCTTCCTGCTCTTCCTGCCATCTGCTTGTATTCGAGCACAGGGATAGGCTGCATGCCTGCTTCGGAAGAATAACGCCGATAACTCCTTATAATTACACGCCTGGCAGGCAGGTTCAGCCCTGCTGCAAGGGTTGGGGTACTTGAGATAAGCTTTATGAGCCCTTCCCGAAAACCGGTTTCTACAAGTTCCCTCAGAGGGGAGGTAAGGCCTGCGTGGTGAAATGCCGTCCCTGAACGAATGCAGGCTGCAAGAACTGAGGAGGTATCGGTTTCACTGTTTTCCAGGACCTCATCTGCAATCCCTGCAAGAGCTTCTCTGTCTTCTGCGGAAAGAGTCTTTTTAACTGCAGAAGTCGCTTTCTTTGCAAAGCCCATGCAGTTTTTCCTGCTGCTTTCGAAAACAAGGCACTGCCCGCCTTCCTTTAGGGTATCAAGCACAAGGTTTATGGCTTCATCTTTTGTGGGCTGCTCAACAGGTTTTTCCCTGTCCCTGCAGAAAAAAGTCCCGTTAAACAGTACCCCTTCCATAAGTTCGGTGGGCCTCCATTCGCTCACCACAAGTTCGGAATCAAGCCAGGCTGCAAGCTCATCGGCATTCCCGACTGTTGCCGAAAGTGCAAGGATCTGGCAGGAAGGGTTCATTTTTCGAAGTTTTGCAAGAGTGACCTCAAGGGTGGGCCCCCGGTCCGCAGAATCGATAAGATGGACTTCGTCTGCCACAACAACCGAGATCTCCTGCATCCAGGCAGTCTCGTTCCTGAGCAGGGAATCGGTTTTTTCCGATGTGGCTACAATGATGTCGTTAATGCCGATTCCTTCATCCCGCCGGTCATAGTCCCCTGTTGAGATCCCAACCCTGATTCCCAGTTCTGAAAACTCCTGAAACCGCCTGAACTTCTCGGAAGCCAGAGCTCTCAGAGGCACGATATAGAGTGCCTTTCCTCCTGCAAGCACGGACTTCAACATTGCAAGCTCTGCAAGCAGAGTCTTTCCCGAAGCCGTAGGGATTGCAGCAAGCAGGTTTTTCCCTTCAAGCAGTCCCTTTTCAACGGCCTCTGCCTGGGGAGGATATAGTTCAAGAATCCCGGAGTTTTCATAAAAGCGCTTTACTTCAGCGGGCAGGTCGAGACTTTCTATCTTCATTGAAAATCACAAACTCACACATAAGATAAAAAACTATTTTGAAACCACGATACCAGTGCCAAAAACTGCTTTCCTGCAAAAGGTTGAGGCCCCCTTTTAAGGGAACCCCGGAGTTTTTCAGGATATTCTTTTCAGAATATTCAGTGGAAAATCTGGAAAAACTCAGTCTTTTACAGAATCAGTCTTTTGCAGAATAATAGTAGTTTCCGCTTTCCTTCTGCTCCCGGTCAAGCCTTGAGCCAAGGTTGTTTACGCGGGGTCGCCTCGTCTCTTCATCTCTGCGGAAGGTAATGCTCAGGTTTTTCAGGAACCTGTTCATGCCGCTTTCCATACTGAACGGGCCGTGAGCCTCACCATAGACCGAGGGCTTGCCTTCAAAAACAAGGAGGCGCTGGCTGAGCAGATCTATCATATAGATGTCGTGGTCAACGACCATAGCTGTCTTCTGGTTGTTTTCGGCAAAACGGTTTATGACTCTGGTGACCATGGAACGCTGCTCCACATCAAGGTGGGCACTTGGCTCGTCCAGGATATAGAGATCTGCTTCCTGGGACAGGCAGGCAGCAATCGCTACCCTCTGCAGTTCTCCACCACTGAGATCGGTAAGCAGGCTGTCATAGATCCTTTCAAGCTGGAGTGGGTTTGAGATCTCAACCTCATAATAACTGGTCCCGAACCGCTTAGAAATACCTCTCAGGAAGTCCTGAACACTCACAGGAGTATCTGCTTTAATGTACTGGGGCTTGTAGGAGATTTTGACCTCGATTCCGGGGTCCCCTTCTTCAGGCTTGATTTCTCCTGCCAGGACTTTTACAAAAGTTGACTTTCCTATTCCGTTAGGACCAACTATTCCGAGCACTTCCCCTGCACGCAGGTTTCCGCCTGTTGCTTTGAGAGAGAAGCCGTCGCCGTACTTCTTTGAAAAGCTGTTAAAGGAGATCGCAGACTTAAACTGGGCGTCCTCTCTTGGGGGATGGACCTCGAACTTGATAGCTTCCGGCCGGATCCTGATATTTTCTTCAGGAAGGTAGCCTTTAAGGTACTGGTTGATCCCGACACGCACACTTTTCGGAAGAGTAATCACACCAAACCCTGCAGGTTCACCATAGGCGATATGAATTACGTCTGTGAGCATATCCAGGACTGCAAGGTCGTGCTCGACTACGAGCACTGCCCTATCCTTTGAAATTTCCTGAATAAGGCGGGCTACGTTAATCCTCTGGTAGATATCGAGGTAGGGGCTTATTTCGTCAAAGAAATAGAACTGGGCATCCCTTGCCGCACAAGCTGCAATTGCAACCCTCTGAAGTTCCCCACCGCTTAATTCCGAGATTTTTCGCTCGACTACGCTTCTCAGGTCAAGATAATCGACAAGCTCATCCATAACCCCTCTTTCATCGGTTTTTTCAAGGAGCTCGGAGGTCTTGCCTTTGAAAGCTTTGGGGATCAGGTCAACGTACTGGGGCTTCTGGGAAACCTTTACCTTTCCGTCCACAACGGCTTTGAAATAGTCATGAAGTGCCGTGCCGGAATAGTGTTCGAGTACCGTATCCCAATCTCCTTTCTCCTGCCCGAAATTGGGGATCAGGGTCCCGGAAAGGATCTGGACAGATGTACTCTTCCCTATCCCGTTCGGACCCAGAATACCGGTTACCTTCCCTGTCCTCGGCACAGGAAGCCCGAAAAGGGCAAAACCGTTTGTCCCATACCTGTGAGTGGGTTCTTTCAGGGCTTCAGGAAGCCCTATAATCATGATGGCATCGAAAGGACATTTGTTGATGCATATTCCGCAGCCCACACAGAGTTCCTCGGAGATGACCGGCTTTCCGTCTGCCTCAAAAACAATGGTCTCGTCTCCTGTCCTGACTCTGGGACAGTACTTTTCGCACTCCTTGCTGCACCTTCTGGGCTGGCACCTGTCTTTGTTAAGTATAGCTATTCTCATAATAGTCCCCGGAAATTCCGTTTTTTGATTGGTTGAAGTATAAATGAATTTAGTAATATGGGATCATTCGGATGAACCCGGTTGTTTTCATCTTAATTGTCGCAATAACTCAGTAATCACACAAATCAGTAACGATAATTATGATCGAGGTTATAACGCATATAAAGCAATCAAGCATATACAGCAGTTTATCGGTTATGAAATGCCTGCTCTGGTATATGAACCGTTGGAATGCTGCAGGCATGAAATATCATCATGGTAAAGAGCATTATCAAAAATGAAGGTAAAAACCGATAGCAAAAGAGCCGGGGTAAAAAGGCTCTCTTTTAAGGGAAAAGCCTTTTTTGAAGCCCAGGAAAAGATTTTTATCAATTCAGGAGCAGCGTCCAGGTTACAAGGAAGAAGTCTACAACTATAAATTCGACATAAAACCAGTCCTTTAACTTGAATTCCTTGACATCTATCTTAATCAGGGGGTAAACAAGCCTCTGGACGTAATATGTGATTCCGATAATGATCATGAGTATGACATACCAGATCCGGTCTTCGCCCGCTCCATACTGGCTGAACATTACAACCCCGGCGATTATTCCAAGTATTGAAGAAACAATTGTTTTTATAATTCCATCCCTGTGAGCTTTCTGCTTTTCTTCAGGGGTCTTTTGCTTGGCAAGGATCTTTTTTTCTGGAGCCTCAACACTTGCTGGAACACTTTCTACGGAAGCCTCGGTAACATTTACGAGTTCCTTTCTGGACTTTGACTTTGGGGTTTGTTTACTCAACCTGCATTCTCTCCTGAACGGCAATTATCTTTCCTGGGAATGTAGTATTAATTAAAAGCTTAAAATGATTAAAAATGGAATTATAGATTTCAATAATCATATTTGATTCGGTGATATTAATTAATAGTTAAATTAGAGTTAAATTTGATCCTGCAGACTTAAATTATTAGACTGGAACTTAAATTATTAGACTGGAACTTAAATTATTAGACTGGAACTTAAATTATTAGACTGGAACTTAAATTATTAGACTGGATTATTAGGCTGGATTATTAGGCTGGAGTCTGAAATTTGAATTGAAACCTGTCAGACCGGAGTTATAAGATTAAAGTACCAGATTTAGATCATCATATTTAAATTTTTAGAATTAAATTATTAGGACTGAATTTAAGGGATTTAAATAAATTCATTGCTTAAAACATTACCTATCTGATCTATGGATATCGAATCGATCCCTATTGAATTTAAATGTTTTGAAAATTTTGAAGGCCTGTGCCCTGCCGGGTGGTAAACAAGAGTAACCTCCGGGTTGAGTTTTCTGACCATATCCTCAAGCCCGCACGCATCGAGGTGGTCACTTATCTTAATAATAGGATACGGATAATCAGCACGGCAGCTCAGCACGTACTTTTTCACATTCCACGGAAGCTTGTTAAGGTCCCAGGGAGTCACCACGAAAACATCATCCCCACCCCCGGAGTCAAGCCCTGCAAGTTCCCCTGCATCCTCAAGCATGCTCCGCGTAAGCGCCCTGGTCCTTGCTTCCATACGGATTGCGCCATCGTACCCGAAGCCTCTTATTAATTCAACCGCACGCTGGGTTTTTCCGAACTCATATGCCCCGAAGGCAACAGGGCCGCTCTCAAAAAGGGCGCATTTCATGCTGTCAAGGTCATCCGCAAAATGACAGGAAGGGTCTTCAGGGTCCCCATAGTTAGCTTCAGTAATAAGGACATCGCAGGGAGGAAGCTTGCTGGCATCCTTGACATCCCCTGTGACCAGGATTCTTGTCCCTACATCGTTTTCCCAGTAAAAAGCCGTGGAGCCGACAGTGTGTTCCGTAGGGCAAGTCCTTACCCTGACCCCTTCAATGTCAATTTCATCCCCGAGCCTGCACATGCTGCCCGCGTACTTTTTGTCGTGCCTGATTTCAAGAGCAGTTGCTGTCTTTTCCGTACAAACTGCCCGCGGAGAGAGCATAGCTGATTTTCC
Source organism: Methanosarcina sp. 2.H.A.1B.4 (assembly GCF_000979385.1). NCBI lineage: Archaea > Methanobacteriati > Methanobacteriota > Methanomicrobia > Methanosarcinales > Methanosarcinaceae > Methanosarcina > Methanosarcina sp. 2.H.A.1B.4. The sequence continues at coordinate 156,186 of NZ_JJOV01000090.1, read as the reverse complement.
GTGATGATCGGAATGAGCATGGGTAATAAGATAGGCATCGGGCTGGGGGTACTTTCCCGGAGTCCGGGTAGTATCAATAGAAAAGGTACGTAAATCTCCCTCACTGCCTCTGAAACGGATTGAGACATGGGGTTTAAAGGTTCCTCGGGAGTTACGCTGTCTGAGTGCGAGCACACCAAGGTCAATTAACTTTTTAGAAATCACGCCAATCTTTGAGGAGATAATACTTAAGGTATTTAAGTGTAGGGAAAAGGCGTGTAGATTAGTGACTTATTATTTTACTATAATAAACTCACGAAGTAAGTACACTTTTAATACAGGTGGGATCAAGCTGAACCGGGAGCATGGCAAGAAATAACTGAAGAGGTCATAGCTAAAGAGGTCATAGCTGAAGAGGTCATAACTAAAGAGGTCATAGCTGAAGAGGTCATAGCTGAAGAGACCATAACTGAAGAGGTCATTTTGGTTATTTTTGTGCAATACCAACCAATTAACCAGGAAGCACCGCATTTGTAACTTATCAAAAGGAACATAACATGAGAGATGGTTCACCGATGCCTGTACTTAGCATAATTGCCTGTGAAATGCTTGAAGATGAACTTGTTTATGTTCTCTCTAAAGATCAGAATGCCGTACGGTTGATCATAGTTGAAAAAAGGCAATGTTTCAGGTTTGTTCGAAAGCTTAAATCCAGAAATTGCCAGGTCAGGCTTTTTCCTTCGGACCGGATATCTTTTTTCATAAAACAGATGCATAGTCCCGCATCCATGAAAATTCCGAATTTTCTATTGAAGTTTCCATTTTTTGGAGAAATACATGAGAATATGAAGGAAAAGAACAGAGGGAAGGCAAAAAACAGAGAAACAATCACCGTAGTGGTAAACATTCTGAAGCTTGGCCTGCATGCAGATTGTGACCTTTTAAAGTCTGAAATCTACCGAAATATGAAGGAAATGGCAGATTTTTCAGATGGCATTCTTATTTTTTATGGGAACTGCGGACGCTCGTTAAGGAGCCTGGAAGCTAATTTCAAAGATTTTAATTGCCCCCTCTATTTTCTCGAAGATGAAAAAGGAGACATTGTGGATGACTGCATCAGTGTAGCTCTTGGAGGCAATGATGCCTATGCTGAACTTATGCAGAGTGGAAACGGCACAGGCATGTTCTACCTGACCCCGATGTGGGCCTCCAGCTGGAAAGAGATGAAAAATGAATCAGGCGGTACTTCTGACGTCGATGAAAGTTTTTTGAAAAATCCTTTGTATAAAAAAGTTGTCAAAATCAGTAATGAAATCTCCAGAGGAGAAGAATTCGATAAAAATGTCTTAAATTTTGCCCGGACTTTTGATATGAGCGTTGTTGAAAAGAAAGGCAGTATGGAAATTGCAAGGAAATCCTATCAGAATGCCAGGAACAATGTCTGCAAAAAATGTTCCACTTCGCCTTAAAAAGAAGATTTAACCTGGAGATTAGATACTAAATACGAAATGTGGAATCGATTAGCTTTACAATCCAATCTCCAGCAAAGTTTTAAGGGTATGCCCCAGGGGAAATCAGGCAGTAGCTTCCTTATTCAGGATATAACCAACCATTTCAGGGTTCAGCTTGCTTTCCCTTGAAACCTTTTTCTCAATCTCCTCAGTGGATTTACCTTCGAATTTCATTTCTTTAATCTTTTCAATCACTGAGATTGGAATGCTGTAGTATTCGTTTATATCCTTCCTGTGCCCCCAGACATCCCCTTCGAGAAGCTGGATTCTCTGCATCTGAAGGAACATTTCTATGGATTTTGAGACTGTACGCATGTAAGATTTCGGTAACTGTATTACCTCAATCTTCGGGCAGGTTTCAACCAATCCAAAGATGTCCTTGTTAGAAGGCCTGAAAGCCAGGTGTACGATACGTTCATTCGGATTAAGTGTAAAGATTTCTTCTCTTGAGCTAACTACTCTTATTCTCATGTTTTTCCCCCACTATAGGTTGTTTTATGTTTTAAGTTGTTTTATGTTTTAAGTTGTTTTATGTTTTACTATATTAGAAAGTACTTATACTTATTATAAATAGTTATCTTATTGCACTAACATTATTTAGATAGTATATTAGTTGTCTACTTAAATTAAGCCCTGGGAAATAGCCTTAAAAAGCCTTAAAAAGCCTTAAAAAAGATTAAAACCGCTTTTTGCAGGTAGATTTTTTGATTTCACGTCAGTTTTTGCCATTTTTCATGCTAAAAATATTTTTGGATACTACTTGAATTATTCTGATTTGAGCTCCTGATATATTATTTTTCAACTTGAAGCTTAACTGAGATTTTATAGAAAGAAGGAAAATTAAGCTCCGATCAGAATTGGTAAAAATCTGTTGGGTTCAGTGCATCAAAAAGAAAGAACTTCAGGATAAATATTGGGAGAAATATCAGGAAATATAAAGAGAAATCAGGAAATATAAAGAGAAATATCAGGAAATATAAAGAGAAATATTTCAGGAATAAAAACCTCCGGCTGAGGGAGCTGTAAAAGAAGTCTTCTAAAAAGAACTCGGTTAAAAAGTTGTGCGCCCTCAGGTTCCCTGAACCCCGGGCGGCTGTTTTCAGAAAAAATACAGGGATCAGAGAAGTTTATCGAGTTCGGATGCCAGTACACTGCCCTGGGTTACACCCATATAGCGCTTTACTTCAGTCCCGTCCTTCTCAATGATCAGGGTCGGGACAGCGTGTATGCTGTACTTTGAGGCAAGCTCCTGGTTTTCATCCACGTCGACAACCTTGAATTCAACCTTATCTCCGTATTTTTTTTCGAGCTCTTCAAGAATAGGTTTTTGCATCCTACAAGGTCCACACCATGTTGCGGAAAAGTCCAATAACATAGGTTTCATAAAATCACCTGCAATACTTGAAACGTCTGAGACTTTTTCAGTTTTTAGTTTATCTACTCTGGTAAACGTGCAAAGGAATCGTACATATGCGTCCGTACGGCACAGATGCCAGAACCCAACCCAGAACGATAAATGACCTGAAGATGGAATTACCAGATACAGGATCGGGACTCAATTTATTGTATATATTATCGCCGAGGATATATAACGCTTATCTCAGTCCTGCGAGCTCGCTTTAAAACATATTTCGAAAAGGAAGTACAGGCAAGCTTTCTACTGATTCTTTTTTTCCGGATATTCTTTCCGGCCTTTAATAATGTTGCCGAAATACATGCACCCTTCCATTGAGATTGTTGGCATCTCCGAAGACTCATCAACCATTTTTACCGGAGCGCCCCGGATAAGCACGCAGGGGACCCTTTCTCCGGCTTCCCCCATAAGGAGTTCAGCTGCGGAAACCAGGTTGTCTGCCACTGCTTTGTGAGTCAGGAGGAGGGGCTTATCATAAATATCAAAAGTGCCCCTTGCATCCTCCACAGGCACAAAACCTGAAACTCCGAGTGCAATCCCTGTGCAGCCTAACCGCAGGGGCTGAGTCCTGCTGTCCCCTATAATCACTCCCAGCCTGCAGGAGTAACGCTGCTCAAGCCTTTTCCGGATGTTCTCGGAACTTCTTCTCGGGTCCTTCGGGAGCAGGACTACGTGGCCGTCAGGAGCGTTTGAAGCATCTATTCCAGCATTGGGAGAGAGGATACCTTTTGTGATAGTAAGTGCGGCTCCGGGAACGCCACCGAAAAGCTCATCACATTCCTGAAGCACAAGCTCCATTTCCCTCGGGTCTATCCCATATTTTTCCCCGAGAGATAATGCTCTTTCTCCTGGCATGACGCTGGCAAGCTCGACAATTCTATTTTCCGCTGTGGCAACAGCAGATTCAGCCAGCACAATAACATCCCCGTCAACTGGAATAATGCCAGCGTCCTGCAGCGAAACTTCAAGGGTCTGCACGATATCGTCCCCTGCTCTGATGATAGGGGTCTTAATCCCGAACATCTGGATGGAAGTGATTTCTGGACTCATTTTAATGCCTTTAAAAACTGTGATTAATCTCGATATTCAGAAACATAAAATCAATATGGACAGAATCAAACCGTAAAATACCGAAAGGTATTGATAAATGTATCCAAAGGCTCCGGAAAACCCCTACGGCAGGATGAAAAACTTTGAAATGAGGAAACCCCCCCTGGAAAAATTAACCTGATAAACTAAAAGTGACTTAACGATAGCTCAAAATCGGACCTGAAATAACTTTTCCCAGAGGGGCTATATTCAGACAGTTGCCGTAAGCGAATGCTTCAGTTCACTGTAACACATTTCGAAGATAGCCTGATCAGTTTCGATTTCTGTAATTCCAAACCCATAGAAAGCTGCAAATTCCCTTGCCCTGGAATCGAAATTCTGCTGATAGTTTAAGCCGGTATTAATCTTTGCTACTTGAGTATATCTGGCAGCCCGAAATACCAGCTTTGACTCTTCAAGATTTTCCAGGCTCCGGGCAAACCCATTAGCTACGACCATTTTTTCCCAGTTGGCAGCCCACATGGGAGTAATCATGAAAACCCTTTCGCCCCCGAAACCCTTTATTTTTTCCACGAAAGCTCTTTTGCCCCCCAGGGTCGCACAGATGCAGTCATCAACGATGTTTCCTTCGGGGTCCCTGAGCAATGCGAGAGGACATTCAAGATACTTGAAATCGTCCTCGATATCTTTGAGCAAGTTACCGCAAAGCCCATAGAACAAAAGCATCCCGTCTGAGAAGAGCGACATCCTCAGAATCGCATCATATACGTTCGTTTTCAGCATAGTACGCTTTTTTCCCATGCCAACGACTTCAAGGATGTTGAGCACAAGCATGAGGCCCTCGCCGTCCACATGCTTCACATCCTTAAGGCACCTGTGCGCCTCGACATTATTAAGAGTCAATTCCCGGCAGGGACAGCCAATTTCACCAAACTTCCGTACAATGTCCTCCGAACTCCCGTTTTTCAATATTAGAACTTCATCCACCTCTTCATCATGCTCCACGAGATGAACAATTTCATCCTCAAAGATTTTGCATGATATGATACCCATTATCCTCATTGTGACCTCCTTATCTGGTCCCCTGGCTCTGGAAAAACTCTAAATTCACCCGCAAATCCAGATTCCAGAAAGAAACAGAAAAAAAACCCATCACCAACACCCTAAAAAACCCACACCAGATACAATAAATTAAGGGCAGTGTCGATTATAATGTATTTCCTGTGAGTATTTAAAAGTAGGTAAATAGAACGATGTAAGAAGTATACAAAAAAGAAGTATACAAAGAAATTTTTTTATAAAAAAAGAAGACAGCGGCACAAAATACACAGAATAGGAAGCCTTAGCACTGGAAGAAAAAGAGAAGAAACCTCCCGGTTAAAGGGAATTTTTGGGATTCCTTTATTTTCCTGAAATTCCTGCCATTGAAAGCAATCTCGGAGTGTTTTTGTGAGATCCGATTGGCATAATGTGAACCCCTCGTGAAAGTTTTGTCAGTTCTTTTATAGTATCGGAAGCTATCGAAAGACCTTCTTCTATAGGGGAAGATGCATCTTTCATCCGAAGCATGATTTCTTCAGGCACATGAATTCCTGAGATGTTTTTATTCATATATTCAGCCATACTCAGGGATTTGAGAGGAATCAAACCTGCAATTACAGGTACCTCAAGATGGTTTACTGCTTCAATAAACTCCTCGAACATGCCCACATCATACACAGCCTGCGTCTGGATAAAATCGGCTCCGCACTTGACCTTTTTTTCAAGCTTTATTAGCTGCAAGGTATTTTTAGGATCTATGCCTGAGACTGCGCCTGCACAAAAAGAAGTGCCTCCATCCAGACTTTTTCCTGCAAAATCAATGCCTGAATCAAGCTTCCTGACGAGTTCAATGAGCTGTACGGAGTCAAGGTCATAAACGGGTTTTGAGCCCGGATGGTCTCCACAGGTAGGATGATCTCCGGTCATCAAGCAGATGTTCCGGATTCCCAGAGCGTATGCTCCCAGAAGATCGGATTGAAGCCCGATTCTGTTCCTGTCCCGACAGGTAAGCTGCATGATAGGTTCATGTCCCTGATCGAGCAAAAGCTTGCTGAAAGCCAGTGAACTCATGTGCATAATTGAACACTGATTATCAGTAACGTTCAGAGCGTCTGCAACACCTTTTAACTGGCAGGCATCTTCCAGGGGAGCTGAAAACCTGGTCCCCTTGGGGGGAGAGACTTCAACAGTAACCAGAAATTTCCTGGAGTTCAGTTTTTCACGAAAATTAAAAAGCATTAAATAAGAATATTAGGAATGAAATTATTTAAAACCATGCTCCTTGGGGGCATGGATAACGTAAAGAAGGTCAAGCCTGTTGATCCTTTTCAAACGTTCATAGATAAGAGCCCATACACAATTCATCTCCCTGTTGACCTCGCACATTCCGTCTACTGCCCCTCCGCAGGGCCCATTAAGAAGAGCTTTCGGGCATTGAGATTTCGGGCAGAGACCACCATATTCACTTATGGTACAGTCCCCGCACATAACGCACTGGTTGGAAAGAAGCTTGCCCCCACTGGAGCCGCCAAGTGAAAGAGTGTTGTTCGAACCGTATATAGGCAAATCAACAACACTGGCAACAGCAGAAACTCCACTGCCACACCCCATAACAAGAATGCAACGCGCTTCCTTTATTTTCTCGTTTTTCTCAGCCAGAGATTCAAAGGACCGGATACTGCAAGCTGCAGTTGGAAGAGCCCAGCCTACCACGTGCTTTCCGCTCTCTTCAAGCCGCCTGCACATCTCAAGGACTTCAGGTTCTCCTCCGGTCTTCAGTTTTGCAGCACATACGTTGCATCCGACAACAAAGATATCGTCCTCATCTTTTAACAGGTCAAGGATTTCTTCAAAGGGTTTTGCTGAAGTTATGATCATAATTACCTCAAATATCGGTATTCCAGATTAGTCCGATTTGAAATACATTCGCGGATCATTTCTGCAATAACTGGGAGGGAACGGGCCTGCCCACCCAGTTTTCTGGCAAGGCGTTCAAATTGCAGCAGGGTACCCATCACAAGCACGTCAGTAGTTTCCGTTTCATGGGAAACTGCGTCTCTTGCAAGGGCTGCATCTCCTCCCCTTGCAAGCATCTCCTGTTTTATAATCAGAGCTTCCGTGGTTGTAAGGTTCCTGATCTTTAACATAAGGTGGATGCATTTTCCCTGCATTACCTGCGAACCGACTCGTGTAGCTCCGATATTCCTCATTGCAATACCTGCGTCCTGAGGGGTTTTTACATCAAGCACCGAAACCTCATACCTGCCCTCCTTTACAACACTTGTCCGGCTTCTCAGGGCTCCTGAAAGCTTAATAACGTCCGAAGTCTCGGGTACATCATGTGTACGGATAATATGTGCACCCTTGTAAACCGCAATTGCTGCTGCAGCCAGACTGCCGTAGAGCCTTTCAGCCGCAGGTTTTCCAAGCACGTCTCCTATGAAGGACTTCCTTGAAAGGGCTGCAAGCAAAGGTTTTTCAAAAATATTCAGGCGCTCGAAATCATCCAGGGTTTCAAAATCATACATAGACAGCTTTTCTTCTGTCCACCTGCCTATTGCAGGGTCAAGGATAAGGCTTTCAGGCACTATACCTCCAGCCTCTGCAGCCTGTATAATGGAGTCAAGTGCTTCAATAATGGAATCCATTCCCAGAGGGTCTCCGGGAATTTTATTCGAAGCCATAACCACAGCCGGACAGCCGTGATCGGCCACCACTTCTATCATTCGAGGGTCTGCTGTAAAACCGGAAACATCGTTTATGACATCTGCCCCTCTTTTGAGAGCCTCTTCTGCGATTTCAGAAAACATCGTATCAACGGAAATTACCGCATCCACATTGCCTTCCAGTGCTTCAAGTACAGGAATTAAACGCTCAAGTTCTTCTTTTCTGCTGATAGGTTCTGCAAAGAGCCACGTTGACCGAGCACCCAGATCCAGGAAAGTTGCTCCGTCCTCAACCATTTTCCGAGCGACACCAAGTGCAGATTCCGGGCTTGAAATCGAACCTTTGTAAAAAGACTCAGGGCTCACGTTAATAATGCCCATTACATGTGCAGGATATTGATCTCCCACTTTTATACCACAGATATCAGTATTAACTACCATTTTTGACAACCAGGCTATATCGCTTTTAACTCAGTTGGCGCAACAGCGCTTGATAAATATGAGTGAGCAAACAATTTACTCAAACAACAACTACCGTATTTTTAAACAATAATGGAATTTGAAGCATGAAATTTGGAACCGATCTGCAGATGCCTTTATTTCCGTAAAGAAATACCCTCAGCAGCATTTCGTTGGATCGTAACTGCAAACGCTGTTCATTCAACCATCCGCTAACATTCCCTGAAAAAGCCTTTTCTGCCCCATCACCTGAAAGGCTTCCTGCAGGCAAGAAAAAACAAAACAATTTTTCCGGCTGCGAAGCTGAACACTGGAGGACTTGAAAAGGAACTGGGGGATGCAAGTCCGGTTAAGTTTAAGAGCTTCAGGAGGTCAGGCCTCCTGAGACCTTATATATGGAAGGGGATAGAGTTTAAGGTTATGGGAAATACGTTTTTAACTGGAGTGATTTTTCTACTGTAATTATCGATAATGGATAATTACAATCAGAATTCCGGATAATGTGTTATCTAACTGAATATATGCAATTATGGAAAACGGGCGGAGTATCACTGGAACTCAATACCATCAACGTATATCAGGTAGATTTGTTTAGAGATTACAAATAACTCATTTTAGCGCCCGGATATTTTATGAAAACCTGACTATTTAATTAAGACTTCATAAACCATTTTTATTATTTATTGATGGCAGACAGGATTATAATAAAATAGGCTTCAATGATACATAAAAATATTGATGTGTAGAATTCTGTTACCACAATTAGGCAAACTTTACTGAGGATTAATAAAAAGTATATATAAGAATCAAAGGTGATAGCCCAAATTGACATGCGAAAGAAAACAGAGTAAAATCTCCAAATAGGATGCAATTAAAAAACAAATTTACTTGTCCTGATACGAAAAGATTGAGAAGATTATTTTGTGCCTAATCCACAATTAAAGAAGCATCAGAATAAAAAAATGAGAAAAAGCCTTAAAATAGAGGATTTAAAGGCTTTTCTCTGCACACTTAAGCACATGCTTCATGAGCATGGCAATTGTCATGGGGCCTACGCCACCGGGGACGGGAGTTATAAGAGAAGCTTTTTGGATTACATTTTTAAAGTCCACGTCTCCGAATACTCCGCCTTCTTCCTGGGTGATTCCCGCGTCAAAGATTACAACCCCTTCTTTAACCATGTCGGCTTTGATAAGGTGCTTAACCCCTGCCGCAACCACTATGATATCGGCACCAAGGGTGTACTTCTTCAGGTCATCGGTGAAGATATGACAGACCGAAACGGTTGCGTTTCTGTTCAGAAGCATTGCTGCCATGGGTTTTCCCACAACATTGCTGTGCCCGACAATAACCGCATTTTTGCCCTTGACAGGCACATCGTACTCCTCAAGTGCCCTGATTATCCCGTGCGGGGTGCAGGGGACAAGGCCTTCATCCCCGATCATGAGTTTTCCCATGTTATAGGGGTGAAAACCATCCGCATCCTTTGCAGGAGATATGGCTTCCATTGCTTCCTGCGGAGAGAAGTGCTTCGGCAACGGAAGCTGGAGCAGAATTGCATGCACATCCGGATTTTTATTAAGAGAATCAATCAGGGCAAGAAGTTCTTTCTGAGTGGCTTCTGCCGGAAGAAGGTAATCTTCTGAGCTGATGCCCACACGTTCACAGGCTCTGTGCTTCATGCGGACGTACATCTTTGATGCAGGGTCGTCCCCTACAAGGATTGTAGCAAGCCCGGGGATAACTCCCCGGTTACTCTCGAGGTCCTCTACTCCTGACCTCACTTCTTCTTCAACCTGCTGTGCAAGGACTTTTCCATCTATGATCCGTGACTCATAGCTTTCATCTGACAACTGATAAAACCCCCTATCTCCTCAATTAGCTGTAAATAGGGAACCTTGAACAGAGGTCCCGTACCTTCTCGTTGACTTCCGACAGCAGAGCATCGTTTCCTGCATTCTTGATTGCGGTCTCGATGTAGTCGGCAACCAGTTCCATTTCTTTTTCTTTCATACCCCTTGTGGTACAGGCAGGGGTTCCAAGCCTTACCCCGCTGGTTACAAAGGGGCTGCGAGTCTCGAAAGGAACTGTGTTTTTGTTGGCAATGATTCCGGCTTTGCTCATTGCAGCTTCCGCATCCTTGCCTGTAATGTTCATATTATTAAGATTTACGAGCATAAGGTGGTTATCAGTGCCGCCAGAAACAATATCAAAACCCTTCTGCTTCAAACAGGAACAAAGAACCTTTGCATTCTTTACGGTCTGAGCCTGGTCCTGCCTGAACTGTTCGCTCATGGCTTCCTTAAAGGCGACTGCCTTTGCAGCTATGATATGCATGAGGGGACCGCCCTGAATGCCCGGGAAAACTGCTTTGTTTACCCCCATTGCAAGCTCTTCGGTCCTGGAGATAATCATTCCGCCCCTGGGTCCCCTGAGGGTCTTGTGGGTTGTGGTGGTGACAAAGTCTGCATAAGGCACAGGGCTCGGATGCACGCCTGCAACTACAAGCCCTGCAATGTGGGCAATATCTGCAAGAAGGTAAGCTCCGACTTCATCTGCAATTTCCCTGAACTTCTTGAAATCGATCTCGCGGGGGTAGGCTGAAGCTCCGCATACGATCATTTTCGGTTTGCATTCTTTTGCCATTTTCATGAGTTCGTCATAGTCCAGGGCTTCTGTCTCTTTGCTGACCCCATAGGGCACGATGTTATAGAGCTTCCCGGAAAAACTTACAGGGCTGCCGTGAGAAAGGTGTCCGCCATGAGAGAGGTCCATGGACATGATTGTGTCTCCAGGCTGCAGTACAGAGAAGTAGACAGCCATGTTGGAGCCTGAACCTGAGTGAGGCTGGACATTTACGTACTTTGCCCCGAATATTTCCTTTGCCCTGGAAATCGCGAGGTTTTCGGCAACATCAACGAAATCACAGCCACCGTAATAGCGCTTGCCGGAATATCCTTCGGCATACTTATTGGTCATGATTGAGCCCTGGGCTTCCATAACAGCCTTGCTCGCATAATTTTCTGACGCAATCAGGTTCAGTTTGAATTCCTGACGTTCGGCTTCCTTTTCAATAGCCTCGAACAATTCCGGATCAATTTTTTCAATATAAGACATTACTGTCACCTCGTAATCCATACATTTAAAACTTATTCGAAATCAAGGGTTTCTCGTTAGCGTGAATTGATTAACTGTTAATATGCTTACGATTCTGATATTTACTTACATCAATGTGTTGAAAGCTGTAAGAACTGCCTGACAAACTGGAAAGCCGGAAGGGCTGAAGGTTCTCAACCGTCCGAACAGTCCTCGATAATCGGGAATTATCAAACAGTTTTACAACCTTCCGGATTGAAAGTAGCTCTAATTGAAGAGAACTCTAATTGAAGAGAACTCTAATTGAAGAGAACTCTAATTGAAAGGAGTTATAATACTGAGGTTAAGATCCCAGGAAAAATATCCAGAGCATTTTAAGGACTCAGGAGATTCTGGAATATGGAAGGTCTTCAGTTGGCCAGTATAGTTTCGTGTGAGTAATATAATTCAAGTACTTATAACCGTCAGAGTATTAATGAGTATACTAATGGGTAAAATCTATTCCGGTTTGGGACTACATTTGATTTTTGAGCAAGTTCTCAAAACCTATCCCACCGGAAGTTGCCCAATATTAATACTTTATCTTTTGATCTGGACTTCTGCCTTATCTGCTTAGACCTGCCTGATGAAACTAATGCAACCCGGAGTAATGCAATTCCGGGACTTCTGCAGAGTTCCTGATTAGTTAAGGGCCATTACTTAAGGGCTATTACATTTCTACCCTCAACTTTAAGTTTACCCTCGACAAAGAGCCTGACAGCTTCGGGATAGATAATATGCTCCTGCTCGAGAATCCTGGCAGTGAGAGTTTCGTCGGTATCTTCCGGAAGCACAGGCACGCACTTCTGGAGGATAATAGGCCCGGAGTCGAGTCCTTCATCTACAAAATGTACGGTGCAGCCTGCAACTTTTACTCCGTACTCAAAAGCCTGTTTCTGGGCATGAAGCCCTTTGAAAGCCGGAAGAAGAGAAGGATGTATGTTCAGAACCCTGTGCCTGTATGCCTCAATGATCTCGCTTCCTAAGATCCTGAAATAGCCTGCAAGCAGAAGAAGATCCGTATCATACTGTTTGAGAACCTTCAGGATTTCCCTATCGTATCCGGCTCTGTCATGCCCTTCGGGATCAAGAAAAACAGCACTTATTCCGTGTTTTCCTGCACGTTCGAGCGCATAAGCATCGGCCTTGTTGGAGATAACCACATTAACTGCCGCATTTTTTATGTAGCCCTTTTCAATGCTGTCTATGATCGCCTGGAGATTTGAACCCCGTCCGGAAACCAGCACTGCAATCTTTACCGTCATTGAAGCGTTTAGATTGAAACAGTGATATATTAGGTTTTTGCATCTTTGGGGCATCCGTGACAAACTGAGAGCAAATACCCATCAAATAGATAGAGAGTTCAAGAAGAGGGGATCATTAGCTAGAAGAAGAAGAAGAAGAAGAAGAAGAAGAAGAGGCTCAGAGGAAAAAGAAAACGTTTTTTAGTCTACCGGTTAGCCAGAAGGGAAGACAAGAGCAGTTTACCCGTCACTCTGGGGTTCCTTACGCTCTTCTATGAACTCAAGGAGTTCCTGAGAATCACTAATCTTGTCAAGTTCTTTCTTTTCGATCAGTACCGTATTTTCGACTGACTTCAGTTTGGAATGCCCGTTAATGATGAACACGGACTGAGTTTCCGTAATGCAAGAAATGCTGCTCATCAGATGAGCCCGTTTGATTACTGTTGTGTTGAACTCGCTGACACCTGTAAGGATAACTGAAGACTTATCCCGTGAGATAGCCTTGAAAGGTGCCTGCGCCGTAGGAAGGACATCATATCCGAGCATTGAAATCGTATTGAGGATCAGGTCTTCCGGCAAAAGCACATTATGTTTTACCTGTGGTTCTTCCTTTTCAGGCTCTGCCTTCTTCCTTGGCTTTCTGCTCCCGCAGGATTTCAGGATATCTATGGGCCTTGCCAGTTCGATCCCGAAAATATCTTCAAGCTGGAGCACAACATCAATGGACGCGTCCATCCCTTCTTCTTCATATTTGCTGATAGTCCTTCTTGAAACTCCTACCATGGAAGCCAGGGTCCCCAGGGACATGGACTGATCCGTCCTTGACTTCCTCAGGAGATCTCCTTCTATTGCAACATAAAGCCCTCCGGGTGCTGCTGAAACCAGAGGCGGGATATTTTCGACAAAGTAGTCATGGAGGGTCTGAACATTTAGGGCAAGGATATCATAGCGCATGTAGACAACACTGTCTTCAAGCATCTGGTCCCTTGTTTTGGCCCCAACAACGATAGCGGAACCTCCGAGATACTCGGCAAGATATTTCATCTCCCGGGCTGTTTCTTCGTTCAGGCCGTCAATGTTAAATAAAACCTTGCAAAGTAATAGTGTTTCATATTTCCGCGCGGCAACATCAAAGCTCCTGGGACGTATATTACATCGATCAGAGAGTGCAAAACCCGCACGTGATAATACATCAATAATTTGATGTATGAGGACTTCTTTTGTCATTCCAGTATCAATCTCTGTTTGAACATCTATATATATATTTCTCCGACATGGAGAATGTTTACAGGGAGAAAACAAGCCGGAGAATCCCGAAAACTAAGGCATCCCCGCTCCGGAATTGCATAAATATTAAGGGATAAAAATGGATACGGAAAAAAAATGATCATTGGAATTGACGATACAGACTCAAATGAAGGTATGTGCACCACATATCTGGGAGCCCTGCTGCTTGAAGAACTACAGGAATACGGGACTGTAGAAGCCCTGCCCCTCCTTGTGCGCCTGAACCCTACCATTCCTTATAAAACAAGAGGTAACGCAGCAGTTGCCCTGAAACTTAAAACTGACTGTCCTGAAAAAGTAATTGCGCATGTAACATCCAGAATAGGGGAACTTGCACGCCTGGAGTGCGAAAAAACCAATCCCGGAACCGTATTTATTCTGGAGAAAGATTACGAAAACCTCAAACCTGTCCTCATGAGTTTTCTGGAAGAGGCTGTAAAAGAAGTAATCGAAATCGAAAAAGCAAAGGACCTTATATCGGAGCTCGGGATTGCCTCGAAAAGCTTCAAAAACGGAAGGGGACTTATAGGTGCTCTTGCAGCCTGCGGGGCAATGCTGAACCCTGAGGAGTGGGACTGCACTTTCGAGCATCTGGCATACAGGCAGAAGGCAAGATGGGGAACTCTGCGTGATGTTGATAAGGAAAGTTTTTTTGAGGCTGACAGGCAGACATACCCCGGAACCTGGGATACTGTAGATCTTATAAACCGGCTCGTAGTCTGCGTGCCTCGTTCAGGAGATCCTGTATTATTCGGGATCAGAGGAGAAAGTCCTGAGATCGTTAATAAAGCTGCAGCCCTGATCCGGGCAGAGCCTGTTGAGCGCTTTGCTGTGTACAGGACAAACCAGGGAACGGACATGCACCTCCTGCCAGCACAGAATATCGCTGAAATCAGGGACATGCATTCTTACAGGCTTGAAGGTACGATCTCGGCCGCCCCGAAAACCATTGAAGGAGGACACGTTATCTTTGCTGTCCGGGACCGGGAAGGAGACGAAATCGACTGTGCAGCCTTCGAACCAACAAAGAATTTCAGGTCGCTTATCCGAAAATTGGTGCCCGGAGACCAGGTCATCCTTTCAGGAAGTGTCACTTCCGGAACCCTGAACATTGAAAAAATAGAAGTTAAAACTCCTACCCCCATTTACAGGGAAGAGAACCCGAAGTGCCCGGAGTGCGGGAAACACATGAAATCTGCAGGTCAGGGGCAGGGATTCCGCTGCAAAAAGTGCGGGACACTGTCCCGTTCAAAAGTCAAATATGAGACCGAGAGAGACCTTGAACCAGGGCTCTATGAAGTACCTCCCTGTGCCAGAAGACACCTCGCAAAGCCGCTGGCAAGAGAAAAACGCCAGGACATAAGGCTTCATCCTGCCCGGTGAAGGGAAAGCTGCAACCTTAAATTGCTCAGGTATTACAACTTAAATTGCTAAAATGCTACAAACTTAAATTGTTCAGATCTTTACGCCTGTACCTGTCTTTCCCTCACCTGAGGAACTCAGTACAGTTCCGGCACAGGCGGAACTTTTCTTTTATGTTCGTTTCTTTCAATGCGCCTGGTAACGGAGCTGAGCTGCTCAGCAGAAACCCCGGAAGTCTTCAGAATTTTTTCGGGCCCCATGCCTTCTTCAAGCATTCTGAGCACCTCATCGGCCTTCACGTAAGAAATTCCAAGATCGTCTTCATCGGTCTGACCTGCCCATAACCCCGCAGACGGTTTTTTGGTAATGAGAGGTTCAGGAATTCCGAGCCTGCGGGAAAGCTCCCATACCTCAGTCTTGTAAAGCCCGCCTATAGGTTCAAGGTCAACGCCTCCATCCCCGTATTTCGTGTAGTAGCCAAGAAGGATCTCGGTTTTGTTTCCTGTCCCGAGGACCATGCGGTTCAGCTGGTTTGCGTGGAAGTACAGAAGAGACATCCGGGTTCTTGCCTTCAGGTTGCCTCTGGTGAGCCTGTCTGCAGATTCGCTCTCAGGAACAGCAGCCATGAAAGCCGAGACAATGCCTGAGATGTCAATTGTCCGATACTCAATCCCTAACCAGTCGGCAAGGGTTTTCGCATCTTCACTCTCAGCAGCAGGAGTGAGGCCGCTTTCGGGCATATGGATGCCAAGAACCCGGTCTTTACCAAGAGCTTTTACAGCAAGAGTTGCGGAAAGGGCGGAGTCAATTCCCCCGCTAATTCCTACAACTGCCCCGTTTACACCTGCTTTGCCAGTCTCATTCCGGATAAAATCAATAATCCTGTTCTGTGCTTTTTCAAGGTCCATGCTTTTAAATTCCTGGAATTTTGTGAATCATATGAAATCCGGTTATCTCGAAGTTAAAAATATAATTAAAACTCTAGTTCATCGGAAGGCCTGAATAATATATTATCTGAAAGGCTTATTCAGATTGTATTAAACAGTTTGATACACAGAAGCTGTAAATATATTAATCTTCCAGAGAAAACAGAGTTAAGGGTAAACTTATTTAATAAATAGAGGATATAGAAGGTTTATCATCCGAACATAATAATAGAAATACTTGAGTATTAAAAGTATTCAGAAATAAAAGTATTCAGTAATTGCCCATTACTTGAGTATCCTGGCATCAGGGTGCTAAAGGTGCCTTAAGCTAGCGAAAGTATATTTTCCTGGAGTGCAAAAACAAAAATAGCTGGACATTGCCAGGCGAGAACTTTCGGACATTGATTAAATGCCCGTAATGGTCCAGAGTGAATGCGTATACGGGGCAAATTTTCCCGGATGACAGGCATTAAAATAAAAAGAGCATCTAATATAGAAAGTAGATATTCCAGAATAACACGATCCGGAAAATTCGGGAAAAACCCGGTATCAGTTCATTTTATTTCATTACCAGATAAAATTACAATCAAAAAGAAACTATTTTCGGGATGACCCATGGAAGAAATACAGTTGAAGGTTGAAAAGGCATATCCTATTGACCTTGGAAGAGGAATTATCCGGCTTGACCCTACAGCGCTACTGAAACTTCAGCTCTCTCCCGGTGACATTGTGGAGATAAGGGGGAAGAAAAAGACCACAGCAAAGGTATGGAGAGCAGACCGGCAGGATTGGGAACAGGGAATCGTGCGCATTGATAATTTCATCCGGCAAAACGCCGGAGTTTCCATAGGGGAGAAGGTGACCATTAAAAAGGTCGAAGCCCCGGAAGCAAAAAAGATTATTCTGGCACTTCCGGAAAGCATGACCCAGGGTGGCCCTGAACTGCAGTTTGGGGAACATGCAAATGAGATTATAAAGCGGCATATCCTGAAAAGGCCTGTGTTCAGGGGAGACATAATTCCAATTATAAACTCAATGTCTCAGCCAATGACTGAGTCCCTGACAACAAGCCAGGTAATTCCTCTGGTTGCCGTTGAAACAGACCCTGCAAACACCATTGTCCTGATTACGGAAGCAACAATTATTGAGCTCCGGAAAAAGCCGGTACAGGGCTACGAAAAAGCGACCAGGGGTGTCACCACCTATGAAGATATAGGCGGGTTGGGACAGGAGATTATGCGCGTCCGGGAAATAATAGAAATGCCGATGAAACACCCGGAGCTCTTTGCCCACCTTAATATAGAGCCTCCAAAGGGAGTTATCCTCTACGGCCCACCCGGAACCGGAAAGACCCTGATTGCAAAAGCCGTGGCAAACGAATCGGGAGCAAGCTTCCATTACATTGCAGGTCCCGAAATTGTGGGAAAGTTCTACGGAGAAAGCGAGGAAAGGTTAAGGAAGATCTTTGAAGATGCAACCCAGGACGCGCCTTCAGTTATTTTCATTGATGAAATTGATTCCATTGCCCCTAAAAGGGAAAACGTAACAGGGGAAGTGGAAAGGCGAGTAGTTGCTCAGCTCCTGACCCTTCTTGACGGGATGGAGGAAAGAGGACAGGTCGTGGTTATAGGGGCTACTAACCGTGTTGATGCAATTGACCCCGCACTCAGGAGACCCGGCCGCTTTGATAGGGAAATCCATATTGGAGTGCCGGATACCAAAGACAGGTACGAGATCCTGCAGATTCACACAAGGGGCATGCCGATTGAGAAAGACAAAGAATCCGGAATAACAGAGCCCAAAGCTGAAGCCAGAATTGAAGCTGAAACTGGAATTGAAGCCAAAATTGAGGCCGGAACTGAAATCGAAGCAGAAACCGGAATCGAAGCAGAAACCGAAGCTGAAATCGAAATTGATGAAGCTGCCATAGAGAGACAAAAGAAAGAGGAGACAAACCTGTACCTTAAGTACCTGGCTGATAAGACGCAGGGCTTTGTGGGTGCAGATCTTCTGGCTCTCGTGCAGGAAGCAGCAATGCGCTGCCTCAGGGAAAGCCTGCCTGACCTTGACCTCGAAAAAGAAACAATTCCTCCTGAAAGGCTGGAAAAGATTGTTGTAACTAAAAAGAACTTCGAAGATGCCCTGATGGAAGCCGAACCCTCAGCTCTGAGAGAGATCTTTGTTGAGATGCCTTCGGTTAGCTGGGAAGATGTGGGAGGCCTGGATGAAGCAAAGCATTCGATTGTTGAAGCTGTCGAGTGGCCTATTAAAAACCCGGAAAAGTTTGTCCAGATGGGCATAAAAGCTCCAAAGGGAATTCTGCTTTACGGCCCGCCCGGGACTGGAAAGACCCTGATAGCGCAGGCTGTTGCCAAAGAGTCAAACGCCAATTTCATAAGCGTCAAAGGGCCGGAGATGTTTTCGAAGTGGCTTGGAGAGTCGGAAAAGGCAATTCGAGAAACCTTCAAGAAAGCAAGGCAGGTTGCTCCCTGTGTTGTCTTCTTTGATGAGATCGATTCCATTGCTGCGATGCAGGGTATGGATACGGACAGCCGGACTTCGGAAAGGGTACTCAACCAGCTGCTTACAGAAATGGACGGGCTTGAGACTCTCAAAGACGTGGTCATAATTGCCGCAACTAACCGCCCTAACCTGCTTGACCCTGCGATCATCCGACCTGGGCGTTTTGACAGGCTGGTTTACGTTGGGGCACCTGACCGTAAGGGCAGGATGAGAATCTTTAAGATCCACACAAAGAATACGCCTCTTGCAGAGGACGTGGACCTTGAGAACCTTGCCAGTGTAACAGAGGGATATGTGGGCGCTGACATAGAAGCGGTATGTAGAGAAGCTGTAATGATTGCCCTGAGGGAGAACTTCAACATCGAAGAGATTGAGATGAGACACTTCAGAGAAGCCCTTAAGAAAGTAAAACCCACCATTAACGAAAACATTGCTCAGTTCTATGAGAAGATAGAGGAGCAGTTTAAGGGAGGTCAGAGACCGGTCGAGACAGCTGGACTTGTGGGATACAGGTAAGAATTTAAGTCAACTACCCTGAACATTACATTAATAAAAAACTAATTGAACAGAGCAGGACGGGGAAGTTGATGCATTCCTCCCCTGAGCTAAAGACTCAGGGGGTTCCTTCTGAGGTTTAATGAAGAACTCTTAAAAGGGAAGAGTTTATAAAGAAGAGAGTTTCAAATTGAATAAAATAGTTAAAGTAAAAGTATTTAAACTGAAAAGCCAACTTTACCCAACTTCCGCATAACACTGAGCACGGAGACAAGATAATAATGTCTAAAGTATTTGCAAGAAACCTCCTCTTCAACAAGCAAGTGATGGCTACCGACGGAACGGAGATAGGAACACTGAGCAACATTGTAGTTGAAATCAAAGGAGGAAAGGTCATTGACCTTGTGGTTAGCCCCAATCCCACATTTGATATTTCAAGATACAAAAAAGAAGATAATTATATCCTGATTCCTTTCGATTCCGTAAGCGCCATCAAGGACTATATTATAATAGACAAAATGAAAGCAAGGGCATGAATTGGAAAAGGGAAAGAAAGAAATCTCCTTTCCTTTCAGACCCTGTTTTCATTTTCATTATACATTTAATTCAGCCAGAGGAACTCTTCCCGAATTGCGCCTCGGGAGTACGCGGTCCTTTTCGCTCGCTTCGCTCGTTCAAGAGGACTCTTATAAAGGTTAATTAATCGACTCTACCAATGAGCTGAGCTCAAGAGAATTAACAAAACTCTGCCTGCATAACAGTATTCAGCTATACCGAGTCATTCTTGTCACGCTCGACGAAGGAGAGCGGCTTTCCCATAACAAAAAAGAAGAGAACAAAAAATAAAATAATATCTACTTCTGCTTTTATCTCATTTCCAAGCTGCTTCTATCTTTTTCTTCCTTCTACTTCATCCCCTTCCAAATCCTCCTGCCTTTTTGGGTAGGGCCGCCAAGCAAGCTGGCGGAGGCTCCAATACCATGTTAATTTAGAAGCCTTTTTCAGGGAGTAGAATATTTTCTTGCTCTTTAGAGCCTTATGTAATACTGGATCGTTCTTGTTACGTCCGATGTATAAGGCTGGCCTTTTCCAAGAAGAGTTATCAGAGGCAATGGTGGCTTCCATGTTCTAAAATGTAAACAAGATCTAATTGATTATTGTGGAGGAATTACTCTGACTGAAACAAAAAATGATAAAGTTGAAGAGACAATAAAATCACTTTTGCCTGACGAAAAATTTAGAAAGGTTTGCTTGTCTTTATTCCTACAGTCAATTAATCAAGCAAATTCATATGGTAGTAACAAGTGGGGTGTACATTATCGTCGTGATGGCATTCGGCTCCTAGTTGGTAGTCTCATTGTTTTTACCATTCACAAAAATGGTATCTGGTTAGCTCTTGACAAACAGTTATTAAATGAAAGGAAAGATACTCGGGAATCATTAGGAATAAATAAACTGTGGCAGTGGGATGATGGCAAGTGGTCTGAGTATAAAGCAGTTCCATCGATGAATGGATATTATACTCCTTCCAGTGAGAACTTAGAAATCTGGCCTATAATACGTGATTTTCACTTTGAGTATGTAAAAAAGGTTGCAAACAAATATGAGTGGTTAAATATTAAAAGCCAGTCAAAAAGTACTCCTGAACTATTGACTTACTTAGAAAAAGAACTTGGGCAAAGTATTCCTGTCCCAAAATATGGAATCCAGGAAGATATAATTCTTCAAGATGACAACATCCTTCAAGAAATTGAAGATTATAATATAACTCATAAAGAGTTGTCTGAGACGGAACGTGAAGCAATAGTACAAAGTCGTATTGGTCAGGGAATATTCCGTTCGGATTTAAAAAAGTACTGGGGAGAAAAATGTGCTGTTACAGGATGTAAGTTAATTAAGATACTGAAAGCATCCCACATTAAGCCATGGAGTCATTCAAATAATACAGAACGCCTTGATTTATACAACGGTTTATTACTTATTCCAAACTTAGATAGCGTTTTTGATAAGGGTTATATCAGTTTTGATGATGAAGGGAAAATAATTATCAGTAATCTACTGAGTGAAGATGACAGGATTAAACTTGATGTTCACTCTGAAATGAGAATAAGAAAAATAGAAGAGAAACATATTAAGTATTTAGAATACCACAAGCAGGAAATTTTCTTAAAATAATTGGTTCTGTAGAAATAATTTGAAGATTATATACTCAAAGTTTTTCGGATGCCTCGCCAAACAATACTTCCTTCATGGACAAATTAAAGAAGTTTAATTGGATGAAACTTTTGATAGGTGTTCAGGATGATATATACAAAATCCAGTAAATATGATACTGCTTTTGTTAAAGAGAATATGATGGGACCAAACTCAATGAAGATCATTGAGGAATTGGCAGAGTCTTTAAATCTTGAAAAGGACATGCGAGTACTTGACCTTGGCTGCGGGAAAGGATTAACTTCAATCTTCCTGGCAAAAGAATATGGAGTTACTGTTTTTGCGACTGACCTCTGGATCAGTGCAACAGAGAACTATGAAAGAATCAAATCAATGGGCCTGGAGGACAAAATAATTCCAATACATGCAGAGGCACACGATTTGCCATTTGCACAGGAATTTTTTGATGTTGCTATAAGTGTAGATGCCTATCACTATTTTGGAATTGAAGAAGATTATTTAACAAACCATTTTGCCCCTCTTGTAAAAAAAGGAGGACAAATAGCAGTTGCAGTCCCGGGGTTGAAAAAGGAGTTTACGGATGGAGTTCCGGCAGAATTATTACCCTACTGGTTTGAGGATATGAATTTAACTCTACACTCATGCGACTGGTGGTATAAGTTATGGAAAAATTCAGATTCGGTCCGCATAGAAGAATGTAAGGAATTAAAGTGTTTAGAAGAGGCCTGGCAGGATTGGCTTTCGTGCGACAATGACTATGCCCGCAGAGATATTGGAATGATGAAAGCCGAGGGTGGGAATTACTTTAATCTGGTTTCAATCGTAGCTACTAAGAGCCTATCCGAAAAGTCAGTAATGCATGTTGAAAAGTCACAATAAGTCTATAATATCAGATTATCCTTTTCGGTTTTACATAATTGCATATTGTAAAAGTTACAGTAGGTGACCACTTTTCGGATAGGATCTAAAGTGAACAGCATTTTTGCTGTTTTTATTAATTTTGAGCAACACGATTTTTAACTTTTTTAGATAAGTGTTTGATTATGGACTCAAAGCACCTATATTTCAAATGTGATTCAAATGCTTTAACTAACTGAGCCAGAAAACCAAAAACTATTTCCTTTCTTTCATCCCTCCATGAATATTACTCATAAATTTCACCATGTTCCCTCTTTACCGTGAAATCTTCATTATCTTAATCCTCTTCAAGGTATTCACAAAAGGATTCACCTGATGATATTTTGAACTCTGCCAGGCAAAAACCTTGTGGGCGACGAATAACACTATTACACATATGGACGAAAAAAATAATACACTTACTGACATTTGTACTTCTAACGGTGACGTTTTACTTGCTCCTATTGATTTTCCCGTGATATTGAATATTAGGTGATAGTAACATCCTTTTTAGCATTTTCGGTATTTTTCAATTTATATTAAGTTATTGGTTTTTTTGTGTAAGAAGTGCTATAGGAAATATCAGTTTCAGTCCCTCATAAGGAATAGAAATGTTTGGAAGAAGCATGGCAGGATTGGCTTTCGTGTAATAATGAATTTGCCCGCAGAGATATCAGAATGATGAAAGCCGAGGGTGGAAATTACTTTAATCTGGTTTCAATCACAGCTGTTAAATTGTAAATTAGAAATTTTTTTGGAAGCACTTCCCGTGAATATTCGGATACAGGGACAGTAAGTATGGATGCGAAAATGAAAGGCATTATAAGAGTTGTGCTATACGATCCTGAGTGGAAAAACGAATTCTTGAAAATAAAAGCGATGATTGTTGATTGTGCTGGTGACCTTTTAATTGGTGTTGAGCATGTAGGAAGCACAGCAGTTGAAGGTCTTGCACAATATATTCACATCGGAGCGACGGCAAGATTTACTTGAGAAAAAGTTTACTTTAGAAAAATCTGCGTGGAAGAAAAAGGTAAAAACAAATGCTTCCACCACATTAATTCGTCTTGTATAAGCACAGCCAGAGAAAATGGGCTCTCATTAAGTACTACCGGAAGGCAATAAAGTCAATATCTTTTCATTCATTTTAAGCTCGTTTTCTATTCTTCTTTCATCGCTCTCCCAAATCCAATTCTTAGATTCATTTCCGAGAGTAATACAACACAGGACGGAATTATTCACCTGAAGATTATATTTTTCCAGCATCGCAAGGAAATTTTCATCCTCAATAGCTTGTTCCGTTACTGTAATTATATAATGATTTCCTTTTTTGATATCATGGTATATAGGATCAGTCCAATTCTCATCTTTTCCCAATTCATTTCTTACATCCGTTCTTTTATCCGCATCTACCACCAGGTAATATCTTTCTGGCTGAAGGTTGGAGTCATATTCTATGGTGTTCATAGTCGTATTATATCTTTCAAGAATGGATTTAACTTCAGGCTCAGTAGTTCCATCTTCAAATTCAATTAATAAATGATTTACTCTCGTATCTGGAAATGCGTCCAGCACCTTTTCATTCTTTTCAAGTTCATTTGCAATTTGGTATGCGTCTTTCTGCGGAATACTACCATTCTCAGATCCATCTTCTAAACGAATATAACAATAGACGGATTTTTTCACTGGAAGATTGTTTTTTTCCAGTATTGCAAGGAAATTTTTATCCTCAATAGCTTGTTCCGTTACCGCCACTATATAATTACTTCCTTTTTTTATAGGAATAGTCAAATTTACTTCGTCTACCAATTCCTCTATATCCATTATTCTATCTCTATCTAATATCATGTAGTACCTGCTTGGCATAATATCAGAATTGTAATCTATGGTGTTTATAGTCATGTTGTAGTTTTCAAGAATGTCTTTAACTTCAAGCTCAGTAGTCCCCTCTTCAAATTCGATAAAAAAGCCAGCTACTTTTTTTCCCTGGAATGGCGTTTTTGTATCAACTGGCACTTTTGTGTCAACTGGTGTTTTCATATCAGCTGATGAGTTTGCAAATAATCCCCACAGTATTACAAGAGCTAGAAAAAAAATAAAAACAGCAATTTCTTTATTAAATTTGCTCATACCAGTCACCGTAAAAAGATAAGGAGTTTTAACTCCTCACATATACACGCCTATATTCTGAACCGAATGTTTCCATGTAAGAATAACCCAATGGATCGTCGATTGCCAATAAATATTCCGGGTAATTACTTAAATATCCACTACAAACTCGAGAATGTTCCGATGCTATACTTACATAAGGTCTATTATTGTTAATTTCGGTAATCGTGTCAGCAAAACTAAAAAACGAACTAAGTGTTGAATGAGGTTTATTTAATCCCGTGGATGGTTGATAGTAATTTACCTGGTTATCATTATAAACACCCCCGCCAATATCATAACCTGGACCCATCTTTTGATATATGAAATCTTGGGTATGAGATACATAGTAATAATCAGCAATCATTTGGCCACATGCTGGAGCACAGTAATAATCTGTTTCTTGCTCACATAAATCAATATCGAGATATTTACTTGTAGATCTTCCCGTTATCGTTGCATCGCTACTGAGTTTTTTAACATTTTCTTCAGTGACTGGCAAATTAATATTAACTCCATTATTAGTTGCTGCTTGTTCGATAGATTTAGTAAGTTCATCACTTTTTTGCCACTCTACTAAATTCTGGTCTATTTCATTCTTAGACTTCTGTTCATAGATTGAGCAAACTCCAGGCTTTGTTTCGGTTGTGGGTTCATCTGGTACCACATCAAGGGTATATGCATCTACAAATATCCGATGTTCATCTCCTGTAGTCTTGTCTTTTACTACGGTTATTGCCCCTATTTTGGGATAGCTATATACAACCATCTTAGTTGATGTAATTTCTCCAGCTGGGTAATTGTTTTTAGCGGTTTCTATTGACTTTTCCATAACTTCAGTCATGTTAAACGGTATCGGGTTAAATTCGACGACCTGGATTGGCTGCCCCAATGTTTTATTGGCACCGATGTCTATTTTACCTATTGTTATATTATTTTTATATACTGAAAATTGATAATACAATTTTTGACCATTTATATCATAAAGCTCCAGTGGTTTGGGATCAATAGATGCCCCTTCCCAGCTTCCGAACTTTTGTGTATCGGTTACTATAAACCTTATCATACGCGTATTTGCATGCTTAAAAGCTTCCTCTACAGTTATACTATAATTGTTATTTTCTTGTGCACTAGCAGCCGGTACTAACACCATACCAGCCAGCAGCATTACCAAAAGAAGTATTCCTGTTCTAAATTTGTTCTTAATCACTTATTTCACTCCTGTTCATTTCCCAGGAGGCAGGATCAGACAAACTTTAATTACATTTAAAGCTATAATTTCCTTGCCTTCGGGTAACCTGGAGTTCAAATAGACTTCCCACAGATAATTTGAACTCCACCAAACATCTTTTAGATGTTCATTCTTTCCATTAACTTACTTTCATAAGTACTTTATGACCAGATCATCAAACTGAGAGTAGATCCAAATCCAAATTCGAGCCGTTTTAAGATATATAGGACTATTAGATTGATAGTTTGATGATCTGACCATAAAATTTAAGTAAACTCTTTTGATACGTGTTAATAGATAAAACAGAAACTTCAATCAGCTTACTAACTTTGAATTTTCCAGTGTCTAGATTCAGAGTTATCATAGAAGGCTCATTCTAACTACACAAACTATCTTAGTTTACTCTTTATAAAATTCCGACATAAAGTCTCAAACTGACTATTAAAATCTCAAGTGTACCATACCTTTGGGCCTGAGTTGCCATGATCAACTTGCCAGGAGACTGGGATTTGCAAGCAAAACATAGACATCGGGCTGCATTTGAGTCCGGAGGTATCATGAAACCGGGAACGTTATATGCAATTGAGTGCGAATAATCTCACATCGTGTGGCAGGTCGTTTTAAAAATCATGGAGATTATAAGTGCCTTGAGGGAAAATTACGGATAACCTGACATTGAGATATCAGCCTTTTGAAGATGAGCAGGTGCATATCATTTCCGAGATGATATGGGATGTTTTTTGTGAATTTGAAGCATCTGATTATTCAGAGAATGGTATTAAAACATTTAAAGAGCTTATTGATCCGGAGAGACTTCTAATCCAGATAAAGGAGAATAATTTTAAAGTGTATTGCTGTTTTGATAGAGATATTCTTGCGGGTATTCTGGCATTAAGGGAAGTAAAACACATATCTCTTTATTATTTGTAAGAAAAAGCCATCATCGAAGAGGAATTGCAAAGAAGCTTTTAGAGATGGCTGTTAAGGATATCTTTGAATCAAACCCTGCAATAAAAGGATTAACGGTTAATTCTTCGCCATACGCAGTTGAAATCTACAAACGGCTCGGATTCGTTTCCACTGATGTCATGCAAGAAAAGGACGGCATAATATTTATACCGATGAAGAAGTGCTTAATCAGGTAGTGGCGTATTTGTCGTTGTTCGGCGAAGGTGCTCAATTGGTAAGGTATATTCTTTTTAGCCTGATAGCTATGGAAGATAAAAATAAAGTTATCCTGCTTCAGCACCCGCATCAATGACTGTGAAACCGATATCTCGGAAAAGAGGGATCGGGGCAGGGTTGATTGTTTTTCAAAAGTTTTTTTCAAATCCACCCATTTGATTCAAGAAATTCAATAGCTTCTACAGCCCCTTCCCCAAATGAGGCTTCAGTCACGTAATTGGCAGCTTCTTTTATTCTTTCGTCCCCGTTTGCAACAGCAATCCCAAAACCTGCAGCCTCAAACAGCTCAACATCATTTGCAGAATCTCCTATTGCCACAAAATCCTTAGCTTCAAGTCCCATCATTTCTGCAAGCTTCTGGAGGCCTACTCCTTTGTTGATTCTGGTACTTTTAATGTGGACTGCGTACTTGGTGTCAACCATTTCAACATCAAAGTTTTGAGTTTTCAGGAGGGTTCTGGCTTTTTCAAGGTCAAAGTCCCGGCGAAGGGCAATCTCGGTTTTTCGGTAGAAGGGATCAAGTTTGGTGAGCTTGAAATACCCGGAAAGAAAAGAGAAGGCTTTTTCACATTCTTCCATGCTTTCTTCAAAAGTACCATTCAGATCATAGCGGACAGTAATAGCGCCTCCGTTTTCGGCGATAACAGCCCCGTCCAGGCCGATAAGCTTTGATGTTGTCCTGGCATAACAGAGAATGTTGCCTGTGGCAAGGACTACCGGAACTTTAAGGGAACGGATTTTTTTGACGGCTCCCAGATGGAGTTCCCTGTTTTCGCAGGTAATTGTCCCGTCAATGTCAACGACAATAGCTTTGAATTTCATTAAAAAGAGATGGGAACGGGGAGATAAAATGTTTCCCCATTCAGATTTTTTTGAATGTATATCGGATGTGTAAGGCTGTTTCTATCCTTAACTTAACTGACCTTAACTTTCACTGGTCAGTAATTCCGGCTGTGGTGACTGCAACGACAGCTTCCCCTTCGGGCAGGTTAGGGGAGTCTACCAGGCGGATAATTCTCTTTTCCCCTTTGGACTTCCGCAGGTAGAGTCTGAAGGTTGCCGTGTGCCCTACAATATGTCCTCCGACAGGCCTTGTGGGGTCACCAAAGAAGGCATCGGGTTTTGCCATGACCTGATTTGTAACAACCACGCAGGCATTGAACAGGTCTCCGAAGCGGAGTAGGCCGTGCATATGCTTGTTTAGCTTTTGCTGCCTGTCTGCAAGGGTTCCCCTTCCTACATATTCAGCTCTGAAGTGAGCCATAAGAGAGTCAACGATCATGAGACGAACAGGTTTTCCCATTTCCTTGAGCTCGTTTGCCAGGTCTGTTGCAGAGTCTACAAGAAGTATCTGGTGATTGGAATTGTATGCCCTGGCAACATGGATGTTCTGCAGGAATTCTTCAGGATTCAGTTCCATTCCGTACTTCTCGGAAAGCCCCTTTACCATCTGGGTGATCCTTTCCGGCCTGAAGGTATTTTCAGTATCGATTATAATGACGGACCCGCCGAGACCTCCGTGTTCCCGGTCCATCTGGACATTCACTGCGAGCTGGTGAGCCACCTGGGTCTTTCCGGAACCGAATTCTCCGTAAAGTTCGGTAATAGCCTGGGTTTCTATGCCCCCGCCCATCATTTCGTCAAATTCCGTACAACCGGTAGTCAGCTTGCCTACAAGTTTCCTTCTTTCAAGCACAATATCCCCGGTTTCAAATCCCCCGATATCAGCAGCCTGCCTTGCAGCATTGATGATTTTTGCGGCAGTCGATTCCCCGATTTCGGCTGTAGTTGCAAGTTCAGAAGGAGAGGCTACGGCCACTGCTTCAATTGTGTTAAATCCGGCTTCTTTGAGTTTTTCTGCAGTTGCAGGGCCAACTCCGGGCAGGTCTTCAAGTGCTATTTCGCTCATTACAGATTCTCCTAGATGCACATGTTTGTATAAGGTGCATGACAGTTGTTTCACTATGGTTTGCAGGTATATATAGCTAGAGTAAGCGGGGTGAAAGTATTCAGAAGGGCCTGTAAAACACAGTTATAATACTGCAAAACCTGGCAAAAAGGAGGAAAATAAGAGGTCTTTTTCTGACAGTTACACTTACAAAAGAAAAGAGAGAAATAAAGAAATCTTCCCGAAAACCGAAAAAAACCAAAACTTCTTTTTACTTTAGTAGATTATCACCCATCATGCCAAAGGTCGCCTTAGGCGGTACGTTTCAGTATCTTCATGACGGACACGCCAGATTAATTGAAAAAGCGTTTGAAATAGCCGGGGGTGGAAAAGTCCACATAGGACTCACTTCGGACAAAATGTTACAAAAAAACCACAGCGTCGATATGTATGAAAACAGAAGGGGGCGGCTGCTGGAATACATAGAAAAAATGGGGGTTCCGAAAGAAAATTATGAAGTAACCAGGCTGAACGACCCCTACGGCCCGACTCTGGAGGAGGACTTCGACTACATAGTAGTCTCCCCTGAGACCTATCCGGTTGCCCTGAAAATTAACGGCATCAGAAAGGAAAAGGGGAAAAAACTTCTTGAAATTGTGTACGTTGAATATGTGATGGCTGAAGACGGGACCCCGATTTCATCCACAAGGATTGCAAAAGGGGAGATTGACAGGCACGGCAGGTTAAAAAAAGAGGCTTAAGGTCTGAATAGCTGCATCTTTCAGGCATACCCCCTTAAAAAAGTATAAATCCAGACCGAATCATAAAGTGATAACATGTCCAGAGAATTTACACAAAAAGACATTGAGATTTTTAACAAGCTTGCCCCCGAAGCCGGAGGGAATCAGATCTCAAGGGAAGCAGGGCACCATTTTCCATTCATCCTGCGCCCGGTCTCACACAAGTTTGCCGAATCTCCGGAAGACTTCAGAGAAAGGCTCGAGAGGCTGAACGCGGAAGAACTTGACTACCTTGTGGGACTTGCCCTTGAAGGAAAGGAAGATGTCCAGTCCCTGGACGAAGACCTTGAGGAACTGGTGGCGATAGTCGAGGAAAAGGTATCTCCGGAAAGGGCAAAGCAGTTAAAGGACTTTGTGGGAATTTTCTAAACAGGAGAAATATTCTAAAGGGGGATTCGGGAAAAAAGATCCTGAAAAGAAGTATTCTGGAAAAAAGTATTCTGGAAAAAAGTATTCTGGAAAAAAGTATTCTGGAAAAAAATATTCTGGAAAGAAGTATCCTGAAAAGGGAAATTTTGAAAAACATGTCATCTGAAAAACTTTTATTTGGGACTGCAGGGGTTCCCAGAAGCGCAAAAGCCAGCAATAGTACTGCAGGAATTGAGCGTGTCAGGGAACTGGGTCTCGACTGCATGGAACTGGAGTTCGTGCAGGGAGTACGCATGAGCGAAAAAGGGGCAGGAAATGTTCTGGAAACAGCCGGAAAAGAAAACATAGCCCTGAGCGTACATGCACCTTATTATATCAACCTGAACTCCCCGGAAAAAGAGAAATTAAAAGCCAGCATGGAAAGGATTTACAAGGCTTCAAGGATAGGCAGCCTCTGCGGAGCAGAGTCAATCGTACTGCACGCAGCCTTTTACCAGAAGAGCAGCAAGCAAGCCGTCTATGAGAATGTCTCAAAAGCCCTCAGAGAACTCACAGAACAGCTCCGGGATGAAGGGATACCTGCAGTCCTCCGTCCTGAGACCATGGGCAAACGTACCCAGTTTGGAACCCTTGAAGAAGTGCTTGCCTTAAGCGAAGAAATCGAAGGGGTTATGCCCTGCCTGGACTTTTCCCACATGCACGCAAGGGAAGGGAAGGAAAACTCCTATCCCGAGTTTACGGCAATCCTTTCGAAAGTAGAAAATACTCTTGGAAAAGAAGGGCTTGAAAACATGCACATGCATGTTTCGGGAATAGAATATAACAGGAACGGGGAAAAGAGGCATCTGACCCTTAAAGAATCAGACTTTAATTATCCTGAACTTTTAAAAGCCCTAAAAGAATTCGAAGTTCGGGGAAGGGTCATTTGCGAAAGCCCGATCCTGGAAGAAGATGCGCTTCTACTCAAAACGACTTATAAAGAAATATAAGGAAAGGGAAGAAAAAAGAAGGATGAAAAAGAAGGATGAAAAAGAAAGATGAAAAAGAAGGACGAAAAAAGGAAAAAATCAGACCTTAAAAGCCTCAGGGTTACTATCCGTTTCTTCAGTCCATTTGCATCCGTCTGCCCTGTTAACCACGCCAACAGTAAATTCTATCCCGCTTTTTTCCACATACTCCCGGGTTCTTTTCAGAGCATGATCCACCATTCCGCCTGTTGTGAGGATAAGGCAGCGTTTTCCACAGAGCGCCATCAGGATCGACTTGTCTATAACACCTGAGGTAACGTCCAGGCGGATTCCGTCCTGTTCGGCAAGAGTCTTGCTTTTCTTGCCCATTGCCCCCACAAAGGCAATTTCTCCATCTTTCAGGATCTGCCTGATTTCTGGCAGGGAATAGCTATCAGTATCATAAAGCAGCACCCCACCAGCTTTGATCCCTTTGCGCTTCAGCTCAACAATAGCCCTGCCGTCAGGGTGGATGTGCAGAACCGTGGCATTAACCGCTTCATAAGGAGAATGGGTCGCATATTCCCCATACATAACCCCGAGATTCAGGTTGTCGCCTTCCCGGACTCCGGGAGGGACCTCAACCCACATAAGGTCAAGCGGCTTTAAAGTGTTGACAAGGTCAGGTATGCTTTTAGGGGAGTTTTTGCCGTATGCAAGCCCCCTCCTCTCAATTTCATGATAAATTTCAAGGGTAGTGGGCTGGCGCAGACCTGTTTTTTTAAGAAGCTCCTGCTCTTTGAAGACCTCCACAGGTGTCCCCTGCCCTATAAGTTTGCTGTTTGACATGAGGTACACATAGTCAGACCAGCGGTAAGCCAGGTCCACATCATGCGTGGAGATGATGATAGTGCTTCCGAATTGGTTAAATTCGTTGAGCAGATCCATTATTTCATCCGCACCCACCGGATCAAGATTTGAAAGAGGCTCATCAAGGATAATCACTTCAGGCTCCATAGCCATAACCCCTGCAATTGCAACCCTCTTTTTCTGTCCTCCGCTGAGATGATGGGGGGGCTTGTCCTTCAGGCGGGAGAGCCCTACCTGTTCAATTGCTTGCTGTACGCAGGCATCGACCCTTTCTTTTGAGTACCCCAGGTTTGCAGGCCCGAAAGCTATATCCTGATACACTGTGGGAGCAAAGATCTGGTCATCGGAATTCTGAAAAACTATTCCTACGGATTTCCGGATTTCCCGGAGGGACTTTGAATCGTACTTAATAGGGGCTCCATGGAAGAGGATTTCACCTTCATCTGGCTTTAAGGTCCCGTTCAGAAGCAGGAAAAGCGTGGACTTCCCGGAGCCGTTCTGCCCTACAAAGGCAATCTTTTTTCCTTTTTTGATCTCGATGTTTATATTCTGGACAGCTGCAGTCCCGTCCGGGTATGTGTATTTAAGGCTCCTGGTCTCAAGAATGATCATGATCTGTTACCTCAAATGATGGATATGTTTTTTGTAAAATAAAAAAGTGCAAGAGCTGAAAGGAAGTAAACAGAGGTCAGCAGTAGTTCTATTGCCCTTACAGGCCTGTGCACTTCAAAGAGAGTCATTTTTCCGTCATAACACCTGGAATTCATGGCAAGAAAGAGCTTATCCCCCTGCTCCCAGGACCTTATAAAAAGTGTACTTCCAAGCATGCCCATTGAATTAAGGGAGCGCCTGAAGTTCGAGTAGCCTAACCTCACAGTCTGGGCATACTTTATGGAAAGGGCCATGTCCAGGAAAACAAAGATGTAACGGTAAATCAGCATGGAAAGCTCGATGAGGGATTCCGGAAGCCTGGTAGTCTTGAGCACGGCAAAGAGTTCTATCATAGGAGTTGTAAGCGAAAGGAAGTAAAGGCAGCACATCCCGCTTAAGGACCGTGAAAGCACCAGGAGAGCAAGCTCAAGCCCATCTGCCCTTACCGAGAGAGGATAACCTGCAAGGTTGAAGGACAGAAGCTCCTGCCCCGATCCGGAGAAAAAAGCAATGATAACCACACCTGTTAATGCAAAGCCTACAGGGGCGAGCAGGAGTTTCAGGTATAATTTAAGGGGAGCCCTGCCGAGAGCAACTGTTGTAAAGCTCATGCAAAGGGCTATGAAAAGAGGAGTTATAGGGGACGTGGATGAAACTCCTACAAGCAGCCCGAAGAGAACTATTGCCAGCTTCAACCAGTTGTTTCGGTGCCTTAGAGGGCTCATAAGGGCATAATCATCAAGGATATTGGTCATGTGGGGAACCTGCAGATAGGTAGATGAAAGCAAAAATCAAGGGTTAAAAATAAAAGGCAAAAGATAAAAACTTTCCTCCCCCGTGGGAAGGATAAGTAAAAGAGTAGAAGAAGAAATTATAAAGATTGCCTGTCGCTATCAGGCTTATTCTTTCCTTTGTATCCAAGCTCGTTTTCATAGTTTTTTTTAGCATTGTAATAGCCAAGGAAGTAGCCAATAACCCCTGCACCGATAGCTGCCTGAAGACCAAAGAGGAGGCTTTCGATTTCCCCGCTTGGAGGCTCCCAGAAAGGTTCTGCAATTGGTTCGTAGGTTCCGCCAGTGATCTCGTTAATCACATTTTCAGCTTCGCCGTCAGCTCCCCCATACTCAGCGTCCGTTGTGGACGACATATGAACGAACTGAACTGCGAAGATAAGAACAATTGCAAGCACAATAATTTCCAGTTTTCTGCTCATGCGGAAATCCCTCTCAGTTTTTTCACGACTGCAGCTTCAATGACTTTCATTTCAATCAGGATATCGCTCTTGACGTTGACCACATACTTGAAGAGCAGGGCACTGATAGCGCCTTCCATGATTGCGAGAGGCACCTGGGTAACTGCAAAGACAGTGGCAAATTTGCCGAATGAACTCATAAAACCTGCAACGGTGAGTACTCCTCCTGCAGGATATGCCAGAGCAAGTTCCACAGAGGTGGTCACATAAGTTGCCCAGTCTCCGAAGGCTGTAGCAAGGAAAACCACAATATAGAAATTGAGATTTGCTTTCATCCCTACCTTATAGACCAGGTATGCCGCCACAGGACCAACGATGCCCATGGAAAAGACATTTGCTCCAAGAGTTGTAAGTCCTCCGTGTGCAAGGAAAAGTGCCTGATAGAGAAGCACGATGGTTCCGAGGACTGCGGAGATTGCCGGACCGAATATAATTGCTGCGACCCCTGTTCCTGTGGGGTGGGAACAGCTCCCGGTTACCGAAGGCAGTTTAAGGGAAGATAGCACGAAAACAAATGCACCTGCGACAGCAAGGAGAGGCAAGATCTCGCGTTTTTCGTTCACCAGCTTATTCATTTTATAGATGCCGTACATTATCACCGGAATTGACACTGCAAACCAGGCCTGCCACCAGGGGCTCGGTAAAAAACCTTCCATTATATGCATAGGATCACCGTAAGGATATCAAGTAAATATTATTGTGAATAAGACAAGTTAAATTGAGTTAATGGATACATAAAGGTTACGGTGAGAGAGAAGCAGATGCGTGAGAGCCTATAAAAATTAGTTTAGAGGTAATAATGTTCTCAAAACGGAGAACACAAAAACAAAACAAGCAAACTTGAATCAATATAAAATATAATTAAGGAAATACATAATAAAGAATAGATAATGAACACGACGGAAATCCATACCCGCGGGAGTCCATGAAAAGAACCGAAGAAAAAGACGATGAAATTCATTGCCAATAAATCAGGAAAGTATGTAATATAAAACAAAATTGCGTATAAATATGAATAATAAAATGAAAAGTAAAAAAATAAAAAAATAAAAATGGAGGTTATAATCGAGCATATGCTCCGTTTTGAGGACCCGGAAGACAGGTCAGAATGGCAAGCAAAGCAAACAAAAATCAACTAAAATTGCTTTAGCAAAAAAGTATTGTACCCTGAGATATATAAGTATATCCATTTGGTTCGTTTAGAGAAAAAGTCTTGAAACAAGATCGTCAGAAAGGGTGTACTGTAGAAGAAAAATAAGAAGATTTAAAAGGAGAAGCTACCGGAATAAGGAAAATTCGTTTGAAAATGAAAGAAAATACAGTCGAAAAAGCAAAAAACAAAAAACAAAAAACAAAAAACAAAAAACAAAAAACAAAAAACAAAATGCAAAATGCAAAACCTGAATAAACCGGATTTGAAAAAATCAAACCTGCCCGCAACAAAAACCGTGAATAGAATCTACTGAAGCTGATGGGTCTTAAAACTCTTTTTACTTATACTATTTGGAAGCCTCGAATCCCATTTTACCTGGGATAAGTCCGGATTCATTTTACCAATTGGCAGATCTTAAAATCCGCCATTAAAAAACACTACCGAATAAGCAAGTACGAAATAACGCGCGAATTTCCCCAGAAAGACCAGGATTGAAAAAGACCTGAAAGAAAGTTGCATAAGCCCTGCAACCATGGTAATCACATCCCCTATACCTGGCACCCAGGTGAAAAGAAGGGTATAGACTCCATATTTATTAAAAAGCCTTTCACTTTTCTCGAGCTTTTCGGGGGAAGGAGATAGATACTTTTCAAGTACATTCCGCCCTTTTAAACCCAGGTAGTAAGTGGTGCATGACCCGAGAAAGTTGCCGGTAGTGGCTACCATAACGACAGCAAAAGGGCTAAATCCCTGGTAAACGAGAGCGATTACTAAAGCCTCCGACCCGAAAGGCAAGACTGTAGAAGCCAGAAAACTCAGGATAAAAAGGTTCAGATAACCGTAGTCAGTAATAAAGGCACTCAGGGTTTCAAGCATAGTACTCCTTCTCTTACACTTCTGCTTACTATTCTATTATATTATTTTATGCCTGCGTGAGGAAGCCTCCAGTAAAATATCAAGGAAAGTGTTCGGTTAAGATATCCAGAGAACTATCAAATGAAGATCCGGAAAGCTATCAGGTTGAAAGATGCGAAGAAAAAAGAAGAAAAAGACCGGAATCAAAAATTAATTTCCGGCCCCTGCTGCAGAAGAAGTATCAAACCTGTTTAGTTCCTTCTTTTCCGGAGCAGTATAAATGCCGTGGCGAGTATTCCAAGAGTTGCAGTGCCGCTGAAGAAAGGAGTTGACTTCGTTACGTCATAACTTCCGCTCAGGCCTCCTACCTCAACCGTATATGTCCCTGCCTCTTCCTCGGTATGGGAGAATTCGACCACGGTACTTGCACCAGCTTCCAAACTCACGGGTTTGGAATCTACGGATTCATTGTTAACCAGCAGTTCCACTTCGGTTTCTCCTGCAATATTGCCGGTGTTTTCAACTTTCACCTGGATTGCAACTGCGTCTCCGCCCTTAACAGAAGCAGGCTCAATTGAGAAGTCAGAATATTCAAAATTGGCTCTGTCTTCAGAAACCTCAATAACCGTTTCTCCTTCCTCATAACCTGCCTTTGTAGCATTTACAGTATATGTACCTGGAGCAGTTACCCAGTAAGACACAGTGCCATCTGTACCCGTCTGTCCTTCAACTTTCTGTCCGCCGAAGAAGACATCTGCCTCGGAGACAGGTTTCTTTTCTACAGAGTCAGTAACCACTATATTAATCTGGTCTCCTACCCTGACGGTTTCCGGAGAGATTGAGAGCAACAGCTTCAGGACACCTGCTCCGACAACATCCACATCCTTACTTCCGGGGATATATCCTGCCTTGTTTGCAGATAATGTGAATTTGCCTTCCTTGCCTGGGGTGTACGTAAGAGTTCCATCGTCTCCTGTGGTCCCGATGCTCTCATCTTCAAGGAAGATTTCAACATCGCTGACTGAAACGTTTCTTGCCATGACCTGGATTTCTGCCGCCTGCCCGACCACAAGGACATCTGGAGCTTCAATTTCCAGCTGGTCCTGGGCAGCGCTCTCGACTTCAACAAAGGGATAGAAGCGCAGGACAGACGAATCAGCCACCTTGAACTTAACGTTGCCCATCAGGTCAATGGTATTGCCCTTTGAAAGGGAAATAGAATCCTCGTTTCTCATTGTGATTCCTGAGCTGGAAATAGTGCTTATTTCCATCCTGTCGAAAGAATCGCCCTGGGAAAGCTCACTGTAATCATCTGAGATCTGGAAGACCCCTTCTATGAACACTGCATCCGTTTCCCGCGACCGGAAGACAGTGCTTACGTGAACTGCGATCATCGGGACTTCTTCAGCTCCTCCGATGTCGGCTTCGTAGATGTAGTCCCCATTCTGGGAAACTATTCCCGAATCCAGCAGCTTCCCATCTTTATACAGCTCAAAAAGCACACTTTTTCCGTTAATATCGACTTCTGAAGCCTTGAGTGAGTAGCCGTTCTCGAGAACTATTGAAGAGCCCGTAAACATCGACTTTTTGTTATCGTCATCAATCAGGACTTTTGCGAGGATATTGTCCGAAAGCACACTCACGCTCTTTGAATTTCCAAAGGTATTCGCAGGATAGCCCGCAAAATACTTCTCAGCCATGAACCCGATAACCTCATAGCTTCCCCAGCTTTCCTGCTCAAATTTCACAAGTGCCGGGCTGGTGGAATAAACAAGCGCTTCGTCATTAATTGACCTTCCACTGATTCCTTCTTTGAGGGTCAGGCTTTCGGTGGAGACATTTTCATCGATGCTGTAATAGAATCCTTCAAAGTTGAAAGGTGTCCAGACAGTTGTCTTAAACACTTCATCGTAGACCGTCCCCCTTAATTCATAGGTCCCGGGCTCGGAAGTCTCGACTATGGGAGCAAAGCGGAGTTCATTGGCATCAGCCACAACAAAGCTAAGTTTTCCCATTATGTCGATAGTATCTCCCTTGCTAAGGGTAATAGAATCACGGTTTTTCATTGTGATCCCGGAACTCGAAGTGGAACTTATTTCCATTTTCCCGAATCTGTCCCCATTCTCAATCTGGACGTATTCATCCGAGATCTGGAAAATACCTTCTACAAAAACCGCATTGGTTTCTCTACCACTGAAGATCTGAGCAAAATGGACTGCAATGAGAGGTACATCTTCTGCAGCCCCAAGCTCGGTTTCATAAACATAGTCACTGTTGGAAGAGAGGAAGTCATCATCTATCACATCTCCGTCCTTTTCGAGCTGTACCCATACGGTATCCCCATTAATGTCCACTTCCACAATGTTCAGGGAATAACCTTCTTCGAGTATGAGAGAAGAGCCCGTATACAGGGATTTCCTGTCATCACTATCAGTCAGGATCTTCGAAAGCTGTCCTTCCGAAATAACACTTATATCGTCCTTTATAAAGCTGGAATTTTCTGTGTACCCCGCAAAATACTTCTCAGCCATGAACCCTATAACCTGATAAGAGTCCCAGTCCCCAAATTCGAATTCCGTTTTAATGGGTCTTGTCTCATATTGCAATTCATTTTTCGGGACATTCCGGCTGCCTGCAGTAAGCTGGATCGTCATATTCTCGGAGCCTACTCCGGTATCCAGGTCATAGTAAAAACCCGAGTACGTCTGGGGCGTCCAGGTATAAGTAAAGTTCTGGTTTGAGTTTTCGTCCCATATACGGTTGCCTTCTGAACTTGAAACCTGTGCGGCTGCAGTTTCGCATAGCAATCCGAGCACTATAAGTAGACATAACATTTTTAGATAATTTTTAATCCCCAAGTTAGCCCTCCTTTTGATATAATGGAGCAAGGGTGCTACTGTCCGGAAGCCCGAGAGAAAAATAGAAACAAAAAAGTTTCCTGAACACTCCCTGGAAGTTTTCCTGGATCCGGATGCCCCCGTTTACTTTTAGAAATATTAAAACGTTTAACTAGATACAGTTAAAGATATTGTATGGATAAGATAAAGATTTTTGGGTAATTGTAAGCATTAAATGAAAAACGAAATAAGAAATAATGGAAAAGGCAGGAGAATTTGTGAGCTAAAAGAGATTAAAAAAGTAAAATTGTGAGGGATATAAAATGTATATTACATTTTTTCCCGTTAAGCAGTATATTTTACTTTTCAAGCATTTTTTTGTAGAGCACAAACCAGGGATTATCCAGAAAACCGATTATATTCTTACTGATAAGCTGCCCTATAAACAGAGGGAGAACTGGCATAACTCCATAAAAAGCAATAAAAACAAAGATCAGAGAATCCAGAGTGAGATTTACAATGTCACTTGCACTTGAACGGAGCCAGATGTAAGGATTTATCAGGGTATCGTGCTTGAAGTTCTTTTCTTTTTCAAAAAAACGTTTTTTAAGGGATGCAAAGACCCAGGCGTCAAGGTTCGAACAGACCATAAAAGAGACCCAGCTTGCAATTGTAATCCTGATGCTCAGCCCAAAGAGGCTCTTCCAGGCATCTTCCAGCTCAAAGAAAGGAGCCGGGCTGAGATTTGAGACCATGCCTATGAAGAGCACGAATAATACCTGAGTCGCAAAAGCTATGAAAATAGAGATATGTGTTCTCCGCTCCCCATAGACCTCATTGATCATATCCACTACCTGAGCAATAAAAGGATAGATGAAAACTGCCGCGGGAGCATAGAAAGAGTAAAAACCAAGGTCAAATACAATAATGCGAGTGGCAAGGACCTGGGAAGCCGCCAGATAAACCACATAGAAAGCCGTCAGCACGGTAAAACCGTTTTCAGGCATTTTTTTGATAACATAAACAGACGCATAGGTAGCAATTGTTAGAGTGATAATCCAGTACAGCCAGACGAACATTTTTTAACACAACCGGGTTTTATAGAGCTTGGAATGAACCGATAAGACTTGAAATAGAATGATAAGGACATGAAATGAGCTAAAAATTAAGAGAAGGTAAATCTGCAAACCTGCAAGATTCGGGAAATAGAAATACTGCCCATTTTATTTAAAGTGTGTATATATTCGTACCCCCGGAGTCTCCGGAGAATACCTTTATACCCGAGAATTCATCCCGCTCGAGAGGTTCCTCAGCCCTCCAATCTGGGAAATAGCCATCCTTTTTAAAATTCTACCCGGAGATCCATAAATTATAAGTTAAAAGAGAAGATTTCTGACCTGTAGAATCACAAATTAACTGCAGAATCATCACTAATCTCAGAATCATCACTAATATCAGAATCATCACTAATATCAGAATCAAGAATCAATCTGAAATCAAGAATCAATCTGAAATCAAGAATCAATCTGAAATCAAGAATCAATCTGAAATCAAGAATCAATCTGAAATCAAGAACTTACCTTCAAAATCAAGAAATAATATATGGAGCCGTCCCGGGCATGGAAACGTACACCAGCATTCCAGAAGACCTGAAGCTTGCCGTACTTGAAAAGGTTAAACCCACGGAAGCCGAAAGAAAAAAACTAACAGCAGTTCAGGAGGAACTTGCCGCAGAGGTAATAGCGGCAGCAGAGAAACTTTGTGTATCGGATATTTTAGTAAAAATGGTCGGTTCTGCTGCAAGAGGCACCTGGCTCTCAGGCACCCATGATATTGATGTTTTTATCAGCTTTCCTGAAGAAACACAGAGAAAAGAACTGGAAATCAGTGGCATGGAAATTGCAAGGGAAGTGGCAAAACACGCAGAACATGCCGAAGACCGCCATGCCGAACATCCTTACCTGAACATTATTTTCAAAGGCTTTGACGTGGACCTTGTCCCCTGCTTCCGGGTTGCTTCGGCATGCCAGCTCAAATCCGCAGTTGACAGGACGCCTTTTCACAATGAATTCGTAAAAACCCACATAAAAGGGCGGGAAGACGAGGTTCTGCTCATGAAGCAGTTCATGCGCGGAGGCGGCGTCTACGGCTCGGAGTTGAGGACGCAGGGCTTTTCAGGCTACCTGACCGAACTCCTGATCATTCACTACGGCTCTTTCGAAAATGCTGTAAAAGCAGCCTGTACCTGGAAACCCGGACAGAAAATAGACATTATGCAACACTCGGAAATGGGACATAACGAACCTCTTGTTATAGTAGACCCGACCGACCCGAAGCGGAATGTTGCAGCAGCCCTCTCCCTTGACAAATTCTGCATGTTTATAGACCACTGCAGGGAGTTTCTGGCAAACCCTGAACTCGAATTATTTTTCCCTGCCCCTCTCCTGCCGCTTGAAGATAAAGAACTTCTTGAGAAACTGGAAAGCCGGAAAAGTTCCCAGCTTGCAGTTGTCTTCAAAACCCCGGACGTGGTCGAAGACGTGCTCTATCCGCAGCTCTATAAAATGGAACAGGCTACAGCTGCCCTCCTGAATGAATACGATTTTTCAGTGATCAAAACCGGGGTATGGTCAGGGAACCCCGAGACCGTAATCATGCTCGAACTGATCTCAGGCACCCTCCCCAACGTCAAGAAAAGAATCGGGCCTCCGGTCTGGGTCAGAGAACACGCTGATAAGTTCAAAGCCAAGTACGAAGGGGCTGAAAATGTTTTCGGAGGCTATATCGAAGGAGGAAAGTACGTCTTTGAAATCCAGCGCAAATACCCGACTGCGAAAGGGCTCCTTGAAGAGCAGCTTGTAAACTGCTCCCTCGGAAAACATGTACATAGCAGCGTGAGTGAAGGCTTTGAGGTCATTGAAGACGCAGCGATCTACAGGCTAAAAGACCCGGATTTCAGGGTTTTTTTGAGGAAATGGTTGTAAAAAGAATTTTTATTCATCAGATTCTAAGGAAAATGCTTAAAAAGAAATTAATAAAAAAGAGGTAGTAAAGAGAAATTAATACAGAGGGACAAACCCCTCCATCCTTTTCTGGTAAAAGAGGTACTGCTGGGCATACCCGCAATAGGGGCCGAAGTATTCCCGCCCCCATTCTCCCATACAACTCAGGTTTGTGCAGGTTTCAAAGTAACTGTCATCGATGTGGTAATGCTGGATAATCTGCCTGACGTGGGTATCTACGGGGAAAGATTCCATTTTTTCAAAAGCGAAAAGAAGGACGCAGTCAGCAACCTTTTCCCCTATGCCGCGAATTCTCATAAGGCGTTCCCGCGCGTACCTGTACTCCAGACGGTAGAGGACGTTAAGGTCAAGTTCGCCTGAAGCCACTTCTCTGGCTGCCTCTTTTATGCGCTCAGCCCTGAAGCCGAGCTTGCATTTGTCAAGCAGGGACAGATCTGCATTTGCAAGAGCCTCGGAGTCCGGAAAACTGAAATATCCTTCTTCGAGCTCCTGTCCGAAAAACTGGCTCAGAAGGCAGATCCTTTTCTGAATTGTGGGGATGCTTGAGGCTGTTGCGAGCATATAAGAAATCAGGCATTCCCAGGGGTCCTGCCTTATCAGGCGCAGGCCTCTGTATTTGTTGATCGCCCTGTTTATCAATAGGTCTTTGTTTATGCTTTCATAAATTGAGGACAGGTTATCATCCAGACGAAAATAATTAGTGAAAAACTCAGGCGGGAGTTTTGAGTCAACCAGCAGTTCCCCGCTGTCTTCCTCCCGGGAAAGCCGGATAACCTGGTCTCCGACAACTCCTGTCCACCAATCTCCTTCCATTTTCCAGCGGAAGACCTGTCCGCAGTCGAGGGTACAGTCAAGGTTAAAAATTACAGGTTTAAGACTGTACATCCAGTTCAAGCCCCCTTAGAAAAGTTCCTGCAGTTAGCGTGTCCCCGAGCCCCACAGTAGTTAGAGGAGATTTGCAGAGCAGTGTGGGAAGTATACAGATTATGTAGCCTTCCATTAGAGCAAAAGCGCCCTGCCCACAGGTTTCTCCGCCGAATGCTTCAAGGAAAAGCTGCAGCTGCTGCCTTCCAAACAGGCTCTCCTGAAGTTTTGAAGCTTCCTTTTCTACAAATTCCCGCCCTTCGAGCTTGCCTGAAGCCGCATATGCTCCAGCACACCTGAGCCCGAAGCCTATGGCTTCAAGATTTTTTTTGGCTGCTTTTAACAGGGCAGGGCTTTTTCTGTATTCCCATTTCCCTGAAATCTCACCCTCATCCGAAATTTCAGAACCACCAGAGTTTCCGGAATCCGGCTTAAAGGCAACCAGGACAAACTCCCTTGTGTGAATGAAAAGTTTGCCGAGCTCATGTCGGGAAGCAAGTTTACAGGCTGCCATTCCTACAGCTTCGGCTTCCATACGCAAAATCCCTTCAGCCGGAATTCCGTGCAGGTTGTGAAGCATTGCAAGCTCGTCCTCGTTCATTCCGATGCTGTATGAGGTCCCGGCAAACTTCAGAAAGACAGCATTTGCAATTTCCCTGCTGGCAAAATGCCCGAATTCCAGATGAAACCTGAGATTTTCATTCCCTGCCTTCCAGGCTTTAAGCTGGGCAAAAGAATTCTCAAGGACCTCTTTATAGGTGCTGCCGTCAGGATAGGTCTCAAGCAGGAGATGGAAACCTGAGATCAGTGCACCGTCCATCTCTCCGGCATGCTTCAGGGCATAGCTCTCAAAGGCAGGGCTGGTAAAGAGCCTGAAATTTAAGTGGTCGCAGGTTGCTATGAAACGGTTTTCCCTCGGAGCCCTGACCTCAGTGCCGTAAAGGGAAAAAGTTTCGCCTTCGGAGAAATCAAAAACGAAATGTATGGGGTCTTGGTTGCTGAAAGAAGAAGGAGAAGAAGAAAAGGTATTATTTCCCGGTTCTTCCTCTGGATTTTCCTCTGTTTGAAGGGGAGCATCCGGGAAATATACTGCTTTTTCGGAGAATAGAGAAAGCTGGGTCTTTGAAGGAACTGCAACATTCGGGACTACTCTCGACGCCCCCAGTTCGGAAAGCACATTTGCCATTATCCCTGCGTTTCCGCCCATCCTTACAAGGGATTTATCGAAATAACGGTTCTTCAGAAACTCAAATACATCCTGCTCAAAAACAAGCCATTCAGCTCCGCACCCATTTTTCATACAATAGGCGAGCCCTGCCGCAAAATCGGATTCCGAAAGGATTTTTCCGGGAGGGTTTTCTATTTTTTCAAGGATTTCAGTCCTGTCAAAAGCACTCAGCAGCTCCGAGATTTCGGCTCCGCTTATCCGGTATACGGAATCTATGTTTACATTATAACCGCAAAGTATGTTCATCTAACCGGTTCCTGTAGATTCAAATGGAAAAGCAGCCTCTTTTTCAGGCTTTCGGATTGGGAATTATTCGATATATTACAAGGC
Source organism: Methanosarcina sp. 2.H.A.1B.4 (assembly GCF_000979385.1). Lineage (NCBI taxonomy): Archaea > Methanobacteriati > Methanobacteriota > Methanomicrobia > Methanosarcinales > Methanosarcinaceae > Methanosarcina > Methanosarcina sp. 2.H.A.1B.4. The sequence goes on along the minus strand of NZ_JJOV01000090.1, from coordinate 112,391 downwards.
GAGGCAGATAAAAAATCTGCCTCATGAGGCTTATTTTAGAGAATTTATTTGTAGAGAACTTTCAGAGAGCTTATTTTCCTGCCTGTTTCTGTTTCATCTTCGCAAGCATGGCAGCAAAAGCTCCTGCTGAAATCGTATCTCCTATACCTACCGTAGCTTTAGGCCTATCTACTACCTTGGAAGGGATGAGAACAGCATCATGGTCCGATCCGTAGATATATCCGTACTCAAACTCATCCGAACTACAGAGCTTTCTCCCTGTGCAGTAGAGCTGGAAGTTTTCGAGATCTTCTAACCCTTTAACTGAGACAGGCACTTCCAGCCCGGCTTCGGCTTCCGTAAGGTTCTCGATATTTCCATTGAGGGCCTGGGCAGCTGCCAGAACCGAGGAAAAGAGCAGGGCATCCCTCTGTTCTTTCAGGGTTAGAGGGTGGCCTTTTGCAAGGATGCAGATGTAAAAGCCAAGAGAGTGTACATGGACTCTCTCAAGGTCCAGGTCCTTCATGAGCTGGACAGCCCCCTGGTAGAGGGACATAATCCCGTTTTCTCCTTTCTTGATCACGGAATATGATAGTTCCTCATATCCCAGCACGTTCAGGGCATTTGCCACCTCCACGGTGTCAAGGCCCAGGGAATGGACATGCCTGGCAACAATTTCCGTAAGGATAGCTTTTCTTATCAGCCGGTTCTGGATGGATGTAAGTTCCACATGAATGCGGAGTTCTGGGTTCAGGGACTTCAGCTTTTCAATAACCTTTACGGAATGTTCGACGTAATCTTTATAGGTGGACCCATCCTCGTATTCTTCCTTAATCATCTGATAACCGGAAAGCATTGCCCCGTCAACCGGGAGGAGGGAGTCAAGGTGTTCGTAAATCTGTTTATCCATATCCAGGCGGAGCCATTTTGGGCGGGAGGAAATGATCAGGCGGTTATCCCTCGGTACCTTGAAAGTGCTCCCGGCGCAGGTCACATTCAGGTCTTTGGAATATTCAAAGATCCAGTTAACCTTTGAGCCGGTCCCGGGCTTGAAGGCCTCTCCCGGGGGCTTCAGGAAGACTTTTCCATTTTCCACCATAGGGTGCAGGAGATTACCCGTAGCTGCAAAGTATTCTGCCTGTTCCTCAGAAAGCCAGGGAACATAAGCTACCACCTTTTTCAGCTCTAACCGGGCAAGTAGATTTGAAATAATCCCTGCCTGGCCGCCCATGCGGGCATAGTCAAAACCCAGGTGCTCCTTCAGCCATTCATGAGTATCTGCGGTATATGCAGGCACTTCTGCGGCTTTCCCTTCCCGCATGGAAATGAGCAAGCGGGCAACAAAGTCCAGAGGTTCTGCAATCTCTCTAGGGTATACCGCAACCCTGTCCTGAATTTCAGCCTCATCAAAAAGCCCGACAAGCTTTGACAGGTCTTCTTCAGTCAGGTGCCTGATAGCATCGATATTGCTGTTATAAGCTACAAACATCCCGTCCAGATAAGGAAGTGCTTCTTTTGCATCGTAAAACGCTTCTTTGTGACGCTGTTCCCATTCTTCTATGTCCACTTACGTAAACCCCCTGGGAATAAAACAAAGTATCCGGAATTAAGAAGTTTAATTGACCTTGAATAAAGGAAAATAAAGGGAAATAAATCAAAATAAAGGAAAATAAAGGAAAGTAAATCAGGGTTTTTGAGTACCCTAGTTATCCTGCGTATATTTTCCCTATTTCCCATTTTATGTTTATTTTATTTAACTTTGTGTAGATTGGAAACCTGAGGGCAGGTCAGAATGATCTGAATTCGAAATCGTGCTGTATGTTTTACATAATCAGGCAAGGCTGATTTGAATTCAACATCATGTAGTATATTCTGCATTAATCCTTACATAGTCGTAAGTCAGGTCGCAACCCCAGGCAGTTGCCGACTCCTCTCCCATTCCAAAGTCAAGGGTAATGATAATTTCCTCATTTGCCATAATCTTTTTCAGGAGCGCAAGATCTGAAGCCCTGGAAATTTCTCCGGACTTCACAAGTTCGACTTCTTCTCCCCCTCCTGAGAAAGATAGGGAAAGCCTTTCCTGCTCAAGTTCGGCACCCGAGTATCCGGCAGCAGCTACAACCCTGCCCCAGTTGGGGTCCTTCCCGAAGATTGCGGACTTAACCAGAGGTGAGCGTACAATAGATTTTGCAGCAAGCCTGGCGTCTTCATAAGTTTTTGCGCCTATGACCCTGGCTTCGATAAGTTTCGTGGCTCCTTCCCCATCCTTTGCCATCTTTTTTGCAAGGTCCGTGAACACGTAAATCAGCCCATCCTCAAACTCGTCGAGGCACTCCATACAGGGCTTGACTCCGGACTTGCAGGTGGAGGTGAAAAGCGCCATATCATTCGTGCTTGTATCGCCGTCGACAACAACCATGTTGAAGGTTTTATCCACAGCTTTCCTGAGAGCCGCATCAAGGACATCTGCAGGCACTTTTGCATCGGTGTATGCAAAGCAGAGCATGGTCCCCATATTGGGCTCGATCATGCCCGAACCTTTTGCAATTGCCCCTATCCTGACCCCGCAGTCGAGTTCCACAGCCGCCTCTTTTAAGGTTTTATCAGTGGTCATAATCGCCTTTGCAGCTGCCCGGCTGCATTCAGGGGAACTGCCAAGCCCCTCAAGGACTTCAGGGAGATGTTCCCTGATCCATGAAACGTCAAGCTTTCTGCCAATCACCCCAGTTGAGGCAACGGCAACAGTATCGGGATCGAGGTCAAGCTTTTCAGCGAGCGTAGAAGCCATTTCTATAGCATCCAGGAACCCGTCATCGCCTGTAAAAGCATTGGCATTCCCGCTATTTGCAATTATAGCCGAAAGCCTCTGCTCGGTTTCGATCAATTTTTTGCTCAGAATAACCGGAGCTGCAACCACCTTATTCTTTGTAAAAACACCTGCTGCAGGGCCTTCCGCAAGGATGACCGCAATTCCCATTTTTCCGGGTTTTATCCCGTTTGCAGTTACGCCCCTTACTGCACATATTCCACCCTCGATTTGCTTCATGAAAACACTCCTCATTCAAAGCTTTGCAAGGCCTTCAATAATATCTCCGCGCGTGACAATTCCAACCACATGGTCATTTTCCATGACCGGAAGCCTGTTGATCCTGTGCCTGACCATAAGTTCGGAGGCTTCTTCAACAGATGCTTCTGAAGAGATTGTGTGCACGTCCTTTGTCATCATCTCTTCAACCTTTGTAGAACCAACATCAGAAAGCATTTTTTTAGTTTCTTCCCAGCTAAGGAGTTCCCTTATTGGGACCTCTATGACTTCAAAAGGGCTTGGAAGCCAGAGGTTTCCTTTTTCTGGAATTACGAGTAGCTCGAGCAGGTCAGCCTCACTTACTACCCCTACAAGCTGTCCATCTTCAAGGACAGGAGCTCCACTGATATTGTTTTCCTTCAGGACTTTTGCAGCTTCCCGGACTGTATTGTCAGGCTTGCAGAAGACAACGTCAGAATTCATGACATCTTTTACTTTCATCGGACTACCCCAGAGATAAATTCCATTCTTTATTTTAATCCGTCACCAGTTATATGTTCTCGCCTGTTCTACCTTTACGGCGCTGCCGCAGGCAGCCAGAGCCCGCGAGTCTCAGCCAGTCCGAACATAAGGTTCATGTTCTGGATAGCCTGCCCTGATGCGCCTTTGACAAGATTATCGATTGCCGAGAGCACTACAACCCTGTTATTTTCTTTATCTGCCTCAAAACCTATGTCACAGAAGTTAGATCCCCTGACCGCAGTAAGGGAAGGGACTCCTCCCGGAAGCCGGACAAAGGGTTTGCCCCTGTAAAACTCCTCATAAATCCCCTGCACATCTTCAGTAGAAAGAGGCTCTTTCGTAAAGAGATGAGCAGTTGTAAAGATCCCCCTGACGGATGGGATCACATGAGGAGTGAAGCTGATGTTCTTGAGTTTTCCGTCCAGTCTTGTCAATTCCTGGAAAATCTCAGCCCTGTGCCTGTGGGCTGTAAGCTTATACGGAATAATGTTTTCAGCGAGGTTCGGATAATGAGAGGTTGCCGTAGGCGAAATCCCGGCCCCTGAAATCCCTGTTTTGGAATCAAAGACTGCAATATCGATTAACCCTGCTGCCGCAAGAGGGGCTGCTGCAAGGGTTGCTCCGGTAGGGAAACAGCCCGGATTTGCCACAAGCTCTTCCTTTGCAGCTTCAGGGTGAAGTTCTACCAGTCCGTAAACTGTTTTCCTGGGGTCTTTGTGCTCCATTCCATAAATTTTTTCAAATACCGGGATATCAAGCCTGTAGTCTGCACTGAGATCGATCACCTTTGTGCTGCCGTCGAGCAGTTCAGGTACATAATTCATAGCAGTCCCGTGAGGCACCGCCACAAACACAACATCACAGCGCTCCCTGATTTCTTCGGGATCCGGATTTTCATACTTTAAGTCCAGAAAACCTTCGAGATGCCTGTGGGTGCTTGTTACGGGTTTTCCTGCAAGACTCCGCGAAGTTGCCAGCTCAAGCCTGACATCGGGGTGGTTTACCAGTAAGCGGAGGAGTTCTCCTCCTGTATATCCGGAAGCTCCTATAATTCCTGCCTTAATCATAAGTACTCACTGCCAGTGTAATGTCAATACAAGATAATTAAGCTTGTTATCGAAAAAACCAGAGAGATGGCTCTAAGGGCTGTTGACCGGGGAAAAGAATACACTCATAAAGGTAATTCCGGCTTTATAACCATCTGCCTTTTGACCTCAAGTTCACGCTTTGCAATAAGGGCACCGCTTTCGTAATCAACCACTTTTACAGAAACCCTATCTCCAGGCTCCAGTTTCATTGCAGGCAGCTCCTCACTCTTATTCAGATCAAGAGTTCTGATTTCACCGACTCCAAGGGTGCCCAATGCTGAGTCATTGAGCGGGTATGAAGTTCCATTAATATCCATAATAACAGATAGTGAAGAACTATCGAAAAATAGATGATCTCCCCCATCATGTTTGAACTCAAGTGAACTGCCATCATCCGAAAAATAAACAGTAAGTTTTGCTGCTGGTGACCCTTTGTGGAAGGAATCTGCATATCCCGAAAAAATAACTGCTGAAACGAGGCCTGCTAGAATGAAAACAATTGCAATTGAGAGTGCCGTCCCGATAACAGGAGCGGTTCCTTTTTCATCTGAGAACGCGACTACTGAAAAATTTTTGGTCATCATATTACCCCCTGAATAGAAAAATCGTACAAATAATATTAAGACAGTGTAGTTTAAATTTCTAGATATATAAGTTTATTCCAGACAGTTCCGGGCAGGTTCATATCAGCTTCAATCAAGAGCAAAGATATGAAAAACCTGTAGTAAAAGGCAAACTATTTTACCTTTATCAACCTTATTTCCTGCAAGAAAATTATTATAAGTGCTGACTTCCGGAGTGACAGGAGGAAAGAAACTTGAGCAAAAAAAAGATAATATACCTTGCAGGCCCACTCTTCACGCATGCCGAACTCGAATACAACCTGAAATTGAAGGATATGCTGCTCAACAATGGCTTTTCCGTTTTTTTGCCCCAGGAAGATGCAGAAGATGCGGCACAGGAGCGCGAAAGACAGAACCAGGAATGTATCTTCAGGAAATGCGTGGAAGGCGTTGATACCTCAGACCTTGTTGTCGCAATCCTTGACGGGGTGGACGTGGACTCCGGGACAGCCTGGGAGATAGGCTATGCCTATGCAAAAGGAAAACCTGTTATAGGACTCAGGACTGATTTCAGGGAGCTTTCGGACGGAATCGTGAACCTGATGGTGGAAATGGCTATCGTTTCCCTGGCAAAAGATGAAGAAGAATTGCTGAAAGTAACGGAAAAATTCCGATAATTTATTTCTTTTTTATTGTATGTTTATAACCGGGTGCACATCTGAGTTGTCTTATTTGTCTCATTTATCTTATTTGTCTCATTTATCTTATTTGTCTCACTTATCTTATTTGTCTCATTTATCTTATTTGTCTCATTTATCTGATTTGTCTCATTTGTTTCCCAATTTGTCTTCCCGGTTTACCATTAAAGGTAAGTCCCTTTGCCGTTTTCTAAAATCATTTCGCAAAAAAAGAGAGGGATAAAGCCTGTGAACTGAGTCTTAAAAATAACCTTTAGGTTTACAGATAACTCACAAATAGTCGTTTTTATTTTATATATATTATCCCTCAAATGAGATAATTATTAAAAAAGATTCAACGTCCGCAGCCATAAAATATAATGATTATTAATTTGAAAAATGTATATATGGCAGGCCCGACATATTATGTATAGGAGGTTAAGAAAATGACCTTTCCAAAAGGATACACTTTCACAAAGGTGAAGACATCACACGGGCCCGAGATGTACGTGACCCGGTTTGGGAAACTGGTAAAGGTTGTACCCTGCAACCCGCAGGTGAAAATATCCGAAAGATATGCAAGTAACTTGATCAGGCAGATCGAGTCAGATTAAAAGATAAGAATCAAAGATAAGAAATTATCCGAAAATAAATTATCCGACTTTTTCTTTTTGACTCGGACCATTTTCTTCAAAGCCCTTTTTCGGCCGAACCACTTTCGGTTCATTCTTTTCTGCATAACTGACACATAATGTACCGATCCTTTTTTCAACACCATCCTGTAACCTGAATTCTCCAGTCTGGCACTTATTAAACTGAATAAACTGAACTTTCCACGTGGAATCTGTTAACCGGATACTTTTCCAGCAGGAGCCTCTTAACCGGAGATGAGTATGTAGCCTGAGAAATTAACACATAGCCCAATAGATTCCACCATCCAAGATATAAGGATATAATTTTAATTTTATATCAATAAAATAATCCTAACAAAAGAGAGGAATCGGATAAATTGATCAGAACTTACAGGGAAACAGACCTTGAAGAGATGGTAAGGATCTGGTACGATGCATCCATCATTGCCCACCCCTTTATGCCAGCTTCTTTCTGGGCTTCTTATAAATCCGCAATGAAGGAAAAGTACCTGCCTCTTGCAGAAAATTATGTTTTTGAACAGGAAGGAAAGATTACAGGCTTTATTTCGCTTGCCGGAGAGAGGGTATGTGCCCTCTTCGTAGCTCCCGAAGCGCAGGGGAGAGGAACAGGGAAAGCTCTTCTCGAGTACGCAAAAGCCCTGAAAGGTAGGCTTTCCCTTAAGGTCTACAGGGATAACAAAAAAGCTATCCTCTTTTATGAAAAGAGCGGGCTTAGAGCAGCCGGGGAAGAGGTTGATGAGCATACGGGCTGCTACCAGATTTTGATGGAGTGGGAATAAAGTTCCAATCCGGGGCTTCAAGACTTTGATGTATGAAGGCTTTGATGCATGTTCAGTTTTAAGGGCACTTACTGAACACAATGGAGTGTCACGAAAGAAAAGGAAGGAAGAAAAAAGAAAGAGAAGAAGGAAGAAAAAAGAAAGAGAAGAAGGAAGGAAGGCAAGGAGTAAAGGAGAGAAAAGCGATGGACCATGAAACTGGAGATAGATCCATTAAAGGGGGAGAAGATTCACTTTTTCGGCATCTTGCACCCGATACGCCGGAAGTAAAGAAGATAAAAAGCCTGCAGGGTATAGAGTATGAATACGCCGAGCATATAGGAATAACAGAATATTCAATTGCCAGGCATTTTTGCGAGGCTGACAGGAAAATAAAGGATAGGGATGCAGTATCGGCATTAAAGAATATCAGAAAAAACGACAACAAAGATTTTTCTTTTTTTAAACAGGACCTTGAAAAAGAAATTGTCAAAAACCTGATAGAACTCCTTAACGAAAAACCAGTTACCCACCATGAATTGAAGCTGGTAATAGACTACGTTTTAGAGATTATCGAGAACAGATCATGGATGGAAGATGAACAGGCATACATAAAGTGGGTAGCTTACGTCATGAACCTATTCACAGAAGAAGAGAATGAAGAGTATGAGAAGAGCATAAAACAGCTTGCTGCTAAACTGGGTTTGTCCGATAAACACGCGGAACTCATTCTCATGAAAGGGGACGAGGAAGATTATTTCGAATTTGTAGAGGAATATGGAGAAGAAAATGAAGTAGAGGAAAGGGATGAAAGAGAAGAGCTGACCGAAGAAGAGATGATGGCAGAAGTAGAAAGCAGGTTCCTTTCAATGGAAGACCCTGAAAAATTCGATTTCCTGCTGGAAAACGGCCCGGAGTTTTACGAACTTACAGGACTTTACATCTCCGAACTGTCAGAAAATGGTGAATTTGGGAAGATTCAGGAACTTTACACCAAACTCACTGAGAAATACGACGACTTCATTTACCTGTACGTTTTCATGGGAGCAACCTACCTTGAAATGGACCCTGCCCTTGCAAAATCCTATTTTGAACAGGCACTAAGAACCCTCGATAAACTCAATGACCTTTCGGACTCCACAAAAGAAAGATTAAGAGCAAACTTCCTCGCCCTGATCGAGAAAATAAACTGATTGCAAACGGGGCTGGGTATAAGGATCCGGTTATAAACAGGTGAAAAGCCGGACAGCTTTTTTATCCGAAGATATTTTTTATCCGAAGATATTTTTTATGAGGGCAACTTACCCGATAAATCATTTTTCATCAGGAAAATTATGATTCACTGCCTGAAAAGGGGTCTTTTGTCTAAAAATACAGCAGCGTCTGATAGATCACTGCACTATGTAAACTACAATATGTAAAGCACTGACCACTGCTCATAATCAGCAATTTTATAACAGTTCACGGCTTATCCTGAGCCATCATAAGCCATCATTACAGTGTTGATCATCAATGGCAAAAAACACAGCAAGCTCAAACGGCGCAAACCTCGGTTTTGAAGAAAAACTCTGGCAGACAGCGGATAAGCTCAGAAACAACATGGACGCAGCGGAGTACAAACACGTCGTACTCGGCCTGATATTTCTGAAATACATCTCGGATGCTTTTGAAGAGATGCACGAAAAACTACTCTCGGAAGTCGAGGAAGGTGCTGACCCGGAAGACCCGGAAGAATACCTTGCAGAAAACGTCTTCTGGGTGCCTCCCGAGGCCCGCTGGAGCCACCTGAAAAGAAGCGCAAAGCAACCCACCATAGGAAAAATTGTGGACGACGCCATGACCGCAATCGAGCGGGACAATAACACTCTGAAAGGCGTGCTTCCGAAGAACTACGCGCGGGAAGGGCTTGACAAGCAGCGCCTGGGTGAGCTGATCGACCTTGTGGGCACGATCGGCCTCGGTGACAAGGAGAGCCGCAGCAAAGACGTACTCGGCAGAGTCTACGAATATTTCCTCGGCATGTTTGCAGATGCAGAAGGCAAGCGCGGCGGCCAGTTCTACACCCCGAGAAGCATTGTCCGGGTCCTTGTAGAGATGATCGAACCCTACCGAGGCCGAATTTATGACCCCTGCTGCGGCTCGGGAGGAATGTTTGTCCAGAGCGAGAAATTCATCGAAGCCCACGACGGCCGCCTTGAAAACATCTCCGTTTCCGGCCAGGAATCAAACCAGACCACCTGGCGCCTCTGCAAAATGAACCTCGCTATCCGGGGCATAGACAATGACGGAATCAAATGGGGTGACACTTTCCATAATGACCTGCACAAAGACCTGAAAGCCGACTTCATTCTCTCAAACCCACCCTTCAACGATTCCGACTGGAAAGGCGAACTTCTGGCTGAAGACGCCCGCTGGAAATTCGGAGTCCCACCCAGAGGCAATGCAAACTTCGCCTGGGTCCAGCACTATATCCACCACCTCTCCCCAACCGGGATTGCAGGCTTCGTCCTGGCGAACGGTTCCATGTCCTCAAATACCTCCGGTGAAGGCGAGATCCGGAAAAATATCATCGAAGCCGACCTTGTTGACTGTATGATAGCCCTTCCCGGCCAGCTTTTTTACAATACAGGAATCCCGGCCTGCCTGTGGTTCCTTGCCCGCAACAAGCAGAACAGCGGTTTTCGCGACCGTCGTGGAGAAGTCCTCTTCATTGACGCCCGGAACATGGGAGTTCTGAGAGACCGCACCCACCGCGAACTTACGGACGAAGAAGTCCGGAAAATTACCGACACCTACCACGCCTGGCGCGGGGAAAAAGTCGAGAGCGGAAAATACGAAGATGTCCCCGGCTTCTGTAAAGCTGCAACCCTTGAAGAGATCGAAAAGCATGATTACATCCTGACCCCTGGCCGTTATGTAGGTTTTGAAGAAACCGAAGAAGACGATGAGGAATTTGAAGAGAAAATGGAGAAGCTGACTGCTGAACTTTCGGAACAGTTCAGGAAATCTGAGGAGCTTGAAAAGAAGATAAAGGAGAATCTGGCAGGGCTTGGATATGAGCTCTGAAGAAAGATGGTCAGAAATCCAAAAACAGGGCGAAAACTAGGGAGAAAACTAGTGTATCGATTCCAGATTACATCCATAAACCTAAACTTCAAAATCCATCTCGTGATCAACAAATCCTTCACCAAATAATGGATTTATTTGGGAATCGAAGCACCAGGGAAAAAATAAACTACCCCAAAAGACTACCTCAAAAGACTATCCAACAAGCGCCGGAAAAAAGATTAAGTGAACTCAAAACCAGGGGAGCCGTAATAGCTGTCTTTAACGTGTCTTGTCCGCTCGCCAAGCGAGCGGCCTTTCCCATAAAGAGTAAAAATAGTAATAAAATTAAGACTAAAGAAACTGATAATTAATAAATCTGTGTTTAGGGAAATGTGTAAAAATGTTGAGTTTTGTATCTAAAACTATACTATTTTATTTCGCATATTTACCTCTGGCAGCTTTACTGTTAGTTCAAAACCTTGATATTAACATAAAATTATTAGCATATTTAATAATACTCTTTCTTTCAAGTTACATTCCTACTAGATTATTGTTCAAAGAAATAGCTAGTATAGCCCCTAGAGTAGAAGAAATAAATATTATTTCAGAAAAAAACTCTGAAACACTTAGTTTTATAGTTACATATATTATTCCTTTATGTGTACCCCTCACAAATTCAAATAATGATATTAACTTGAATAATGTTGTCTCTTTAATAATTTTATTTTTGATAATATATTACCTATACATCGAAACATCTCTTTTTTGCATAAACCCACTATTGAAAATCGTATTCAAATACAATGTTTATGAAGTGGAACTCCATAGTGAAAAATATTTTCTATTAAGTAAAAGAGTTCATTCAAACAGAAAAAAATCTATTAGAATTAAAAAGCTAAGTAATAATTTATTGATGGAAGAAGATGAGTAAAATGGTGAATATAGAATTACCAGAATTAGAAAAAAAAGATTATCCTCAAATTTGCTTTATAAAGAAATATCGTCATCAAGGAACTACACGATATACATTTTTGAACATAGCAACCAGCAAAGAAATATCCAAAACTTTATTAAAGTGGCTTGAGAAAAACTTTCAAAGTATTGTAGGAAAAACGATTGTACCGTATAATCCTTCGATTCCATTGGAAAATCTTGAATCAGTTGACTTAAGATCCCTCCAAAATTGGCAGTATTTTGAGCAGAAAGCGTTTACACTTAATGAAAATGAGAATGACCTGGACAAGATCAAAAAACATTTAGTTGGATTTATGATTTACCTTAAGAAAGGAAATACCACATACGGCCAGATAAGAAGAACAGCTCCTTCAAGTGTTCTTAATAAAAAAGGTGTTTATAACGTTTATTTTGGAGAATCTATTTTTAATGAGATAAAGGAAGAAAAAGAATTTAAGATAGATGACAAAGCAGATTTAATCTTTAAACATTCTGAAGACGCATCAGATTCGATAATTTTCGATAAAGAAAACTTCAAATTGATTTTTGATATGAAAGAAGAAGAAAAAAGAGAAGCCTTGTTAATTATCGAAACGTTTGAGATATTCTCAACTGATGGGGAAAGTCTTACAAAAATAAAAGTTTTTGTAGAAAATGACAGGACACTACAATCAATGCTAATAAATCCTTCATTTAAAGATTATATTAATGAGATAGACTTTCAAGTATTAAGAGAACTGAAGGAAGAAGTTCAAGAAAGAATTTGTTTTGAATTAGATCATGAAAATGGAAAGTTAATTTTACCGGAAGGAAACGAAAAGCAAGCAGTAAAAGATTTAATAAAAAGTATTTCAGGAAGATATAATCGGAGTTTGAACAAAAAACATGTCCTTGAAAACGGAAATGTTATGAGGGTGCTCAAATGAAAACTCCGGTTGAAATAGAAGAAATGGGAAAAGAAAGAATTCCTAAAGGATTTCACAAAATCACTCTTGGAAAACTGGTTACTTTTCAAAGAGGACATGATTTGCCAAAAAATAGTCGAAAAAAAGGAAATTATCCTGTCGTAGCTTCCAATGGTATTGTCGATTACCATACCGAATTTAAAGCAAAAGGACCCGGAGTAACGATTGGCAGAAGTGGGAACATAGGAGAACCTTTGTACATAGAAAAAAACTACTGGCCACTCAACACAACATTATTTGTAAAAGAATTTCATAATTCAGATCCAAAATTTACATATTACTTTTTGAAGACTCTAGATTTAAATAAATATAACTCTGGAAGTGCTGTTCCAAGTTTGAACAGAAACTATATTCATCCAATTGAAGTAGTTGTACCTGAAACTATAGAACACCAACAAAAAATTTCATTATATCTAAGTTCTCTTGACGACAAAATCGACCTCAACAACCAGATGAACTCCACCCTCGAACAAATCGCCCAAACCCTCTTCAAACGCTGGTTCATCGATTTCGAGTTCCCGGATGAAAACGGAAACCCTTACAAATCAAGCGGCGGCAGGATGGTAGATTCGGAATTGGGAGAGATTCCGGAGGGGTGGGGAGTAAAACCACTTTATGATTGTGCTCAATACATAAACGGGGCGGCTTTTAAAAGTGCAGACTTTTCTTCAAATCAAGAGGGACTACCTATTATCAAAATAAGTGAATTGAAAAATGGAGTGACATCTCAGACTGAATTTACAAAAAAAGAATTAGACAAAAAGTACCGAATAACTAACGGGGAAATCTTATTTTCCTGGTCTGGTAGTCCAGACACTTCTATTGATATATTTTTGTGGGCAGGTGGAACTGGATGGCTCAATCAACATACTTTCCGAGTAGTGCCTTATGAGGGGAAAGAAAAAGAGTTTATATTTCTGTTACTTAAAAAATTCAAAAATAGTTTTATAGAAATTGCAAGAAACAAGCAAACCACAGGTCTTGGTCATGTTACATCTAGAGACCTAAAAAATATGTTAACAGCATTTCCAACTAAAGAAATCATTACACGATTTAATGACATTGGTGGACCAATAATAGACAAAATATTTTGTAATAGCATTGAGTTTAATAACCTTTCTCAAATTCGTGACTCTCTTCTTCCCAAACTTATATCAGGAAAAATTAGGGTTTCAACGAACTCAGAATAAATGGAGCTTACAATTATGGAAACCACAAATGAACCTGAAAATGAAGAAAACAAAAATAATCAGGATTTAAGGTCTGCGCCGGGCGTCTATTGTGTAGATAAAGAAGGAGTACTTTGTCCAATAAAGCCAGGCAGCTACGTGGTCGATGAAAAAGGACAATTAAATCCAGCAGTAAACTGGCAGACAGTTATCGAAAAAATTAGATGGGAAGAAGCACATCAAATCTTCGAAAACTGGGGCAAACGAGGAACTACTGAGCGTAAATGGAACCTGGTCGGGATGTATGTTTTAACTGCTATTATCATAATTATGGCCGGAATCCTTGCTTACGTTAGAATTATTGAGGGGCAGGCAATTGTAGGATTTTTGGGTGCAGCTATTGGTTATTTGTTATCTAAAGGACGAATTAGTGAAAGGTGAATATTTTGATTAAAGTTCATAAAAATATCACCTCGTTTGCTCTTTTACAGCATCGTTTTGAGATTTATGCATTATAAAAAGACATAAACATTGTAAATAGAACTTTCATTCATGGAATTTTTGAATCTAATTCTATGTGTAAAGATAACAAATTCTATTTCTTCTTTTCTTATCTCACAGAAAAACCGCTCTCCTACGTCGAGCGTGACAAAAACGACCCGGTATAGCTAATGCGGTTCCCCCGGTTTTCGAAAAAAACATTTCTTCAAGCCGCCTGCCGGATTTTAATTCAAATCAATTCTTTTTGCCGACTCCGTTTTATTCAACTAGTTTTTCGAAATGCTTGCCTGCGCCGTCGACAGAAAAAATATATTAAAACAGCAAGAGCTGGTTTATCTCCACTATTCTAAGCGCTATCAAAAATATTAATCAAGATTAGTGTTTTTTTCTAATTCTTGTGAAATTTCCTTTCGAAAAAGATTATTTATTTTGTAGACCTTGAGTTATTAAAATACAGTAATAATAACATTTCACCATAAATTTGAATAATTAAATTAAGTACACTATTATTATAATTTATCGTTTTTGAATAATTATAGCTGCCTTATATATTTGAATCTGATATTTTATTTAGACTATTTTTCCTCAACAGGGGTTTACAAGGCTATGAAAAAGGATTCAGACACAAAAGATCTACGTTTTGAATTGGAAAAGTATGAAAACGAGATAAAGAAAAATCCAAAAGATACTGAATCCTGGTTTAATAAAGCAGAGATTCTTTTAGAGTTCGGAGAATTTGAAAAAGCTATAGAATCTTATAATAAAGTTCTGGAAATAGTACCCAATGATGCTGAAGCTCTTTTTAACAAGGGAAACGCTCTATTCGAACTTAAAAGATATAAAGAAGCTTTACATGTTTATGAGGCCTGTCTGAGTGTTAAATCTGATTTCGTCAGCGCCTGGAATCGAAAAGGAGAAACTCTGTTTAAACTTGGCGATTATATAGATTCATTACTTGCTTATGAGAAAGCCCTTGAGATCAGACCAAATCATTTTGATACCTGGAAAAAAAGAGGAATTTCCTTCGTAGCTATTCGAGACTATAAAGATGCCCTTGTGTGTTATGAAAAAGCTCTTGAATTAAAACCCAAAAATACTGAAATTCTAAAACTCAAAGGCAATGTCTTAGAACACCAGAGGGATTATAAGAAAGCGTCAGCTTGCTACGAAATAGCCCTTAAAGTTGATGCTGATGATGCCGAGCTGTGGAAACTTATGGGACTTACCTTTAGTAAGGTAGGAAGGAATCGCAAATCGATAGAGTATTTTGACAAGGGGCTGGGAATAGAGCCAACAAACGTTGAACTCTTGAACTACAAAGGTGAAGCCCTCGCAAAACTTAGCAAGTATGATGAAGCGATCAACTGTTTTGGAAAAGCTATAAAATTCAGATCAAGTTATTTGAATGCTATCAACAATATGGGGCTTGCGCTTGATTCAGTAGGAAGGTCAAAAGAAGCAATTCAATATTTTGATCAGTGTTTAAAACTCAATCAAAATAACCAAAAAATAATAATTCACAAAGCTAATGCACTTTTCAACAACGGCCAACATGAGAATTCAATTAATATCATGAGTCAGGTCCTGAAAAAATCCCCACAAAATACTTATGCTCTTGACAGCAAGGGCTTTGCACTTGTCAGGATAGGAAAGAGTTTTGCAGCAATAAACTATTTTGAGAAAGCCCAACAAATTGCCACAAAAATCAGTAAAGAGATATTCATTCACAAAGGAATTGCTTACAAACAGTTGAGACAGTACAAAGAAGCATTAATCTGTTTTGACCTGGTTCTCGAGATTGCCCCCAATAATGCAGAATCCATGTACTACAAAGGGCTTATCCATAAGGAACAGGGAGACTATTACAGCGCCCTTGACTGCTTCAACAAAGCCCTGAATCTAGACTCTGAAAATGCTCTATTCTGGAATAATAAAAGACTCGTCCTTGAGAACCTAAGAAAATACGAGGATGCTAAAAATTGTTATGAGCAATACAAGAAAAAAATAAGGATCTGTCCAGGGTGCAAAAAAGAATTCACAAGTATTTACCAGTGCTGTCCAGTATGTTCTAAGAGCCTCTCTGAGAAGATTGGGTATCGAAACCTGTTAACTGAGCCTTACGACGATTGGGACCCTCCTGCTCCGAGCACCATTTATTGCAAAATAAAAAACATTCCTTACCCTAAATTCAAGTATCAGGCAAACCAGGGTTTCAGGGACTCTTTAATTGAACAGATTCAGTTAAAGCTGAATGACCTTACCTTCTGCTGTGTAAGGTGTGCTAAATATGAAGAATATTACTGCACTATTAGAAAAAGAAGAGCAGCTCCTGAAGCCATCTGCAAGTCTTTTTGTCCCATAAAAGGAATAAAGTATCTTGCTCCAGTTCAAAAACCAAGACCAATTATTGTAGAAAAAGAAAAGAAGAATAAGAAAGAAAATAAAAACGGACAAAAAAATGGCAATCCGGATCAAAGTTATAATATATCGACTCCTCTAGACGGATTCAAATATCTTTATGAGCTTAACCAGACGAGAAAAAAATCATAAAAGAAAAAAACGTGTATAATAAAAATCAATTTTAAATCACTTGCTTGTGCCGATGACAGAAAAAATATATTAAATGAGCTATGCGAAGGTTCATTTTCAGCTATTTTCAATCGCTAGCAAAAGTACTAATCACGATTATTACTAATCCAGATTAGTGTTTTGCAAATTCAAAAGCATGGGAACTCATCGGCATCGATCAAAAGTTTAAATCCGACTCTTCATTGGAGGGCAGGTACCACAGACAGCCAGAGAATCGGATTTTGTATTTCTCGAAAGAGGGACGCGACGAAATAGCTACACTTAAATAAATTTACCGGGATACACAATTATAATTTTTAGACTTGTGTTTTAAAGACAGAACCTCTCTTTTAAGCAAAAAACTGCCCTGAAAAAGGCAAACCCCGAAAAACCAGACAAAAAAACAACACATAAAGGAGAAATGTCTATTCCCACCATCATTCCCGAATCCGAAGTTGAAGCTGCAGCCCTTGAAATCCTCTCCGAGCTTGGCTACGATTACCTTTACGGCCCGGACATTGCGCCGGAAACAGAGGATGCTGAAAGGAACGATTTCGGGACCGTCGTTCTGCCGCACCGGCTCAGAGCTGCAGTTGACAGGCTGAACCCGAAAATTCCGTCAGAAGCCAGGGAAGAGGCAGTAAAAAAGGTGCTTCGGGAAGAGAGTCAGGACCTCGTACACAACAACCGGGCTTTTCACAATATGCTGGTAAATGGGGTTGATGTTGAGTTTCAGGGTCAGGATGGGGAAACCGTCTATGATAAGGTCTGGCTTTTTGACTTTGGGAAACCTCTGGAAAATGAGTTTCTTGCAATTAACCAGTTTACCATCATAGAGGACGGAAACAACAGGCGGCCTGATATCATACTCTTTGTTAACGGGCTGCCCCTTGTGGTTGTCGAGTTAAAGAGGCCGGACGAGGAGAACGGGTTTGAGGATGAAGAAATTATCTGGGATGCTTACAAGCAGTTCCAGACCTACAAAAAAGAAATTCCGGCGCTTTTCCGGTACAATTCGTTTCTGCTGATAAGTGATGGGCAGGATGCAATGGCGGGGACGCTCACTTCGAACCGGGAGTGGTTCGTGCCCTGGAAGACGGTTGACGGGGAAAAGGTTGCGGATTTTAAGGTACCACCAATGGAGGTCCTGCTCAGGGGGATGTGCAGGCCGGAAATTCTCCTTGACCTTATAAGGCACTTTATTGTTTTTGAGGACGACCGGGGGAGAATTATCAAGAAACTTGCCCGATATCACCAGTACCATGCCGTAAACAGGGCTGTGGAGAAGACGAAACTTGCTTCCAGGCCTGAAGGGGATAGGAAATGCGGGGTTGTCTGGCATACGCAGGGGTCGGGAAAAAGCCTTTCAATGGTCTTTTACACGGGAAAACTGGCGCTTGAACTCGACAACCCGACCATTGTCGTGCTTACGGACAGAAACGACCTTGACGGGCAGCTCTTTGATAACTTTGCCCGCTGCAGTGAAATCCTGCGTCAGCAGCCTGTGCAGGCAGAAAACAGGGCACATCTCAGGGAACTCCTAGCAGTTGCCTCGGGCGGGATTGTGTTTACAACGATCCAGAAGTTCTCGCCCGAAGATGAAGAAGACCAGTTTCCGACCCTTTCGGAAAGGAGAAACATTATTGTAATTGCTGACGAAGCCCACCGCAGCCAGTACGGGTTTGATGCAAAATTCCGGGAAAGGGTTGTGGAATATGAAAAAGTTGCGGAAATTTCCTACGGCTTTGCAAAGCATATGAGAGATGCTCTCCCCAATGCGTCTTTCATCGGGTTTACCGGCACACCCATCGAACTCGATGACCGGAGCACTCCTGCGGTCTTTGGGGACTATATAGACATTTACGATATTGAGCAGGCTGTAAACGATGGAGTTACGGTGCGCATCTTCTATGAGAGCCGTCTCTCAAAGCTTGACCTTGTAAAAGAGGCAAGAGAGACCTTGGACACGGAGTTCTCAAAAATAACCGACGACCGGGATTCATACGAAGCCGAAAAACTCAAGTCTCGCTGGTCAAGGCTTGAAGTCGTGGTCGGAAGTGAAGATAACCTGAAAAAACTTGCATACGATATTGTTTTCCATTTCGAAAAAAGGCTTGAAGACGCTATGGATGGAAAAGGCATGATCGTCTGCATGAGCAGGCGGATCTGCGCTGATCTCTATAACGAAATAACCGCCCTCCGTCCGGAATGGCATAGTGAGGACGACCTTAAAGGCAAAATAAAAGTGATCATTACCGGCAGTGCCGCAGATGACGAAATTCTGCAACCGCATATCCGGAACAAGAGCCGCAGGACAAAGATCCGGGACAGGATGCAGGACCCGGCTGATTCCCTGAACATGGTCATTGTCTGCGATATGTGGCTTACAGGTTTTGATGCTCCCTGCCTGCACACCATGTATTTTCTGAAATGGCTGCAGGGGCACAACCTCATGCAGGCAATAGCTCGCGTAAATCGGGTGTTCAGAGACAAGCCTGGAGGGCTTATAGTTGACTATGTGGGGCTCCTCTACGATCTCAAATACGCCATGGCAAACTACACGCGAAGCGGAGGCCGGGGCAGTCCTGCGGACTACAAGGACGAAGCCGTTGAGCTGATGCTCGAAAAATACGAAATCGTGCAGGACATGTTCTACGGCTTTGATTACATGCGTATCTTTTCAACATCCCCGAAAGAAAAACTTACAATCGTAAGGGAAGGAGCGGATTTCATCCTTTCACAGGGCCGGACGGAAGATGAAAGGACGCAGGAGAAAAAGCGCTTCATCCAGCACGTAACCGAACTTTCCAAAGCCTTCGCCCTCTCAGTCCCGCATTTTGAGGCAGACCGGATAAGGGACGAACTTGCATATTTCCAGGCTGTAAGAGCCATTCTTGTAAAGGTGGACAGAAAACCTGCAAAATCAAAGTATGAAATGAATTCGGCAATAAAAGAGCTTGTCTCAAAATCGATTGCAAATGAAGAAATCATCGATGTCTTTGACGCAGTTGGGATAAAAAGGCCTGATATCTCGATACTTTCTGAGGATTTCCTCACCGAAGTTAGAGACCTGCCACAAAAGAACCTTGCATACGAAGTCCTGAAAAAACTGCTTTACGACGAAATCAAAATACGGTCGCGAAGAAACCTGATTCAGGGGAAGTCTTTTGCCGAAATGCTTGAACGGGCAATCAACGAATACAAAAACAGGGGCATTGATACAGTTCAGGTCATAGAAGAACTCCTCGACCTGGCAAAAAAGATAAGCGAAGCCGACAAAAGAGGTGAAGAAGCTGGCCTCAGCGAAGAGGAGGTCGCATTTTATGACGCACTTGCGGACAATGAAAGCGCTGTGGATGTCCTGGGCAATGAGACATTAAAGCTCATGGCTGCAGAACTTGTAAAAATCATCAGGCAAAACGCAGGTGTTGACTGGACCCTCCGAAAAAACATCCAGGCAAAGATGAAAGTCAGTGTAAAACGGCTGTTAAAAAAGTACGGCTATCCCCCGGACATGCAGAAACTCGCTACTGAAAATATCCTCAAGCAGGCTGAAATGATTTGCAGGGATGCGGGGGTTTCGGCGGCAATTCGGGCAGCATAAATTCATATTTAACTTTTTTTGCATTAATCTGATTTCTTCAGTGTAGACTTCGGTTCCAATTCTTCTCTTTTACAGGGCGAATTTGGTTAGAAAATTTGGGGGTTCTGTACCACACGAAAAAGCTTTTTCTGCCCGCAAATTATACAGTTTTCCGGAAAAATTTCCTGTTTTAAGGAGACTAAAGGCAGAGAAGTAAAAAGCTTTGCATATAAATCCCTTATTCTTTACCGATTTCGTTTTTTCTCATCGCTAACTAAATTGCCATCTTCGAGAGTAAGTACTCTGTCAACATACTCAGTATGCCATAATTCATGCGTTACCATTACAATTGTTTGGCCATATTTTTCATTCAGTTCTTTGAACACATTCAGTACTTGTTTTGAGTTGTTAGTGTCCAGGTTTGCACATGGCTCGTCAGCAAACAATATGTCAGGCTTTTTTGCTATGGCTCTTGCGATTGCCACTCTTTGCTTTTCTCCACCGGATAATTCATCAGGAATCCTGTTATGTTTTCCTTTCAGGCCAACCTTATCCAGTGCTTCAAGAGCAGTTTCATAAGATTCCTTCTTTGATTTCCCTTCCATCATGGAAAGGATATAAACATTTTCTGCAGCACTCATTTCATTAATGAGCGCATAGTCCTGAAAGACATAACCGACCTGTGTTAGCCTGTAATAACTTCTTTCTGCTTCAGGCAAGCTGGAAACCTGTAATCCCCGAATGGTATATTCTCCATCTGTTGCGTCGTCCAGTAACGCCAGTATCCTTAGCAGAGTCGTTTTTCCGCTTCCGGACGCACCCATTATCGCTACAAATTCCCCTTTCTTTATTTCGAACGAAACGCCCTTGAGAGCCTTGACAGCAGTTTCCCCAGTCCCATAATACCTTTTCAGGTCCTTTACTATGATCATTTTTATCGTCCCCATATTGCTTTGAGTATGCTCTCCCTTGATACACTCCAGGCAGGGAGTGTCCCGGCTATCACTGATAGTATAAGCATGGTAACTATGCTTTCAATAAGCAGCATAGGATCGATCTGGGGTCTTATTTCCATGGTTTCGTAGAATGTTACTGGATTTGCCTGGAAGTAAAGCATAAGTGAAAAATATAAAGCCAATCCTGCGAGTATTCCTAAAGAAACATAGAACATGCTAAGGAACGCATAGGATAATACTATTGATCTTGGAGTAACGCCTACTGCTTTTAAAATTCCAATCTCTTTTTTTCTATTAAGTACGTTGATATAGATAATGATAAGAACTAGTGCTGCACCCACGATCAAACTCACAAACTTTGACATGACATCTATAGCACCCATGCTTTGCATTGCTTGCTTTATGAGAGTTTCTGACTTATCAGCCCATGTGAAAACTTGCTCATTCACCCCAGCTTCTCTGATTTTATCCTGTACCTGTTCTTCACTTCCTTGCTTGTCAATCCTTACAACTACACTGGTAGCCTTACTTCCTTCTAAACCATAAACTTCTTCAATTTCTTTGTAGTGTACTAACGCATTAAGATCAACAAGTTCAAATGTGCCTTCCATGATGCCTTTGACTTTATAGGTCCTCTTTACGCCATTGCTGTATGTTACGTCAACAAGCGATCCTGGTCTTACTTCACCCAGGTTATCATATATTTCTGATCCAAAACCTGTACCCGCGATCATAGCACCAATGATAATCTCGTCCCGGGAAAGCTCTCCTAAGAAATCTCCTTCACTGATAATATATGGGTACTGTGAGATTTCATACTCTTCTGTGGGAAGCAACCCTGTTACAGTCACTCCTACAACTTTCTGTTTATGCTCAATAGATGCTCCAGCGTCCAGTCGTTTTGTTGCAGCTCTCACACCTTCGACTGCTCTGACTTTCTGCAAGACGTTATCGGCATTGTTAATGTAGGTGTTGTCGCCTGTTGGCTCAATGACAATATCCCCGTAAGGGTAGTCTTGCATAAATCCAGTAAATAGAACAGTCATTCCTCCTATCATTGACGGAAGGAATACCAGGTTCATAAAAATGAGTGAGAGAACAAAAACTATGAACATTAGTGTTTTTTTGTTTCCTCTTTTTACACTGCAGTATGCAATGAGGCTTCCCACTCTGATATCGTTGATCATGCTGGAGACCTCTCATTATTTTTCATCGTTAGCAGAGTCACCGCTGCCTTCCATTAACTGCTTAATTATCTCATCTTTTGACTTTTTTGTTCTATAATTAGTGTAAATTAGTCCTCCAATAACTGCCAGGATAAGCAATACAATTGCAGCGGTTCCTGCTCCACCACTACTTTCCAGGACTATAAGATTAATTTTCGTTTCAATTTGTTCTTCACCAAAATCATCGCTATAAGTAATGGTTACAGGGATTTCGTATTCTCCTGCTTGATCAACTATAAAAGTAATTACTGCAGGCCCGTCTTCATTTGGGTCAAGAGTTCCTATAAAGGATTCTTTTAATCCTTTGAATGGATGGTCAGCATAGACTCTTATTGAATTTATTGTTCTGTCACCAGAGTTTTCGACTCTCATGGTCAATTCTACAGTATCACCCATGTAAGGAAGAACAGGATCGACCTTTACAGATGCAAGATTCAAACTTCCTTTTTTGTCAAGCACAGTTATTCCAATCGTATATTCATCTTGTTGCTTGCCAAAATCATCTTCATACTCTATAATGACAGGGATTTTAAACTCCCCTGACCTGTTTGCCTTAAACTTGAATAATGCAGTTTGACTGCCATTTAAGCCAAGAGTTCCAATTGTAGAAGTTTTAATTCCTTTAAACTCATGATCCAGATTAACTACCACAGATTTTGCTATTGCTTCCCCATAGTTTTCTATGCCCAATCTCAAGTCAACTGTATCTCCCTCATAGATATATTCGGGACTGGTTTCGACAAAAGATACTCTTGGTTCAGCATCTTCGCCTATAACCCTTATTTCAACTTCATAATATTTTTCCGTATCAACGGGCTTGTTTGCATATGTTAATTTCATTTTTATAAGATGAGGGCCAGGTTTAGCATCAGGAGTTGTTCTCATGTGATATATCAGGTACCTTTCACTTGTACTATAAGTTAATTTTGAAACGTTAGTAACTAAATTTTCTGTAACTATTATATCTGAGGGGATACTGATTATCTCAAAAGTAATATCTTCAGGAGTTTTAGTACCGCAGCTCTCAAGATTAATTCCCAGGGTGAATTCTTCATCGATACCTATTGAACTGGGACTTATTTCCTGTAATTCTGCGTTTACGCATGCATAACTAGAAATTTCTGCATCAACAATAGGAATTCCTGTTAAGCTAACGGCAAAAACTAATAAAAGCAAATATGTTAGATTTGTATTCTGATTCATTTTTTACTCACCTCGTTTTGAATTTTTTCTGTAAATTCAACAAGATTTTTAAAAATTAAATCTAATGAAATCATTTGCTGATAATAATCTTCGATTATTTTGAGCAGTTCTTCGGAGTCCTCTGCTTTACTAGTTTTACATCTTTCAATTATTGCTGGAAGATCTTTAATCGCAGGACTGACCATGAGTTCATTCTTGGATTTTACTGCCTTAATTGTCAGTGTCAGCATATCTCTTTGAACTGAGAAGTACAATTTTTTTGAACCAGCTTTCTTTGTTTTTTCCACTACTTTTATTCCACTGAGCATTTTCATTGCTGCACTAACTGCTGAAAAACTATACCCAGTCATTGAAGAAAGATCTTCTAAAGTTAGCAGATCCGGTTCAGAGTAAAGTATTGCTAATAATTTAGAGCAAAGTTCATCGAGTCCCTGGGATTTTATCCCTTGATACACAAGATTCTCAAATTCTTTTTTTGCGGAATTCATTTCAACGCCCGATTTACAGAATTTCCAGTAATTACTAGATATTACAGAAATTGTAAATATATCCTTCGATTATGAAGACTTTGACCAAAAAGTGCTTTTGACCAGAAAGTCAATTTTATCTTTCCCGATATCGTTTTCCTGGAGATTCACACGCTTATCTGAAAATTAGATATTTTCCCAAAAATGGGGTAATTTACCCAAAAAATACCCCATGCCCAGCAAATAGCCGTTTTTTGGCTATTTTATAGGCAAAGCGCGAGATGACCACTTTGCCTGTAAATTACGAATACCTAAAAAATACAGTGTGAACCCAGAAAATAGGGACGATACCTAAAAAATTAGGGGAATACCTGAAAAATCCAATTTGAGATTATTGATATATTCATTAAGGCATATCTGAGCTATTGAAATAAGTACTCGTTAAGATTAATGATCAGATTTAACTGCGTACAATAATTTATAAATACTTCTGATGCTTCTGTTTTCATATGACACATTATCTGATTGAATTTAGATTCCACGGTTATGCGAAATATAAAATCAAAATGTGGGTAGACGAAGTCAATCAGAGATTCGGGCTGAAATCTAAAAGAGCGATTCCTCATATTACACTAGCAGGCCCGTTTACTACCGATGACGAAACTAGACTGATCAGAGATTTCAATTTGTTATGTTCAAACTACTCGCTAATAGATTTCAAGGTAAACGGGTTCGGCGCATTTGAAGATGCCAAAGTAATATTCCTTGACATAACCCCAAGCCAGATTTTAGAAGAGTTTAGATGGAACCTTGCTCAAATGCTCAAGCCATACTGTAATCTCAATAAGTATGATTATGAACGGAAATATGAATTTCACTCAACAATTGCAATGAAGCTACCCGATGACAAATTCGAAGGGATAAAACTATTCGTTGCGGGGAAAGACGGACTGAAATTCAAACATATAATGGTCAGAGCAACTCTTGTGAAAGATCAATTAATACTACGGGAATATGACTTTATTTTAAGGAGACCATTGGGAAGGAAATTGGCACTGGATAGGGAGATTTATACTCACACATTGAATTTATTAAATGCATACTTTGAAGGTAGTTATAATCCAGGTGAGTATTTAAGCGAGAGAATTGAGATCCCAAAAAAAAGCATGATTGATAATATCAAAAGTGTATTTAAAAGATCAAGGATTTTTGTAACTTCGGATTTCCATTTGGATCATACGAATATTATAAAGTATTGCAGAAGACCGTTTCTGGATACTGCTGATATGAATAAAACACTCGTGCAAAACTGGAACAATACCATCAACAATAAAGACACCGTGTATTTTTTGGGGGATTTGGCTTATGGAAGAGGAGGTCGGTCAACAGATTATTGGTTAAAACAGCTAAACGGAAACATTTTTTTCATCAAAGGAAATCATGATGAATCAAATGAAATTAAATTTCATGATAATTTTATCCTTGAATATGCAAATCACAAATTCTTTTTAACACACCGACCCGAGAATGTTCCTTCCAAGTGGAATGATTGGGCTATTTGTGGCCATAATCACAACAATAACCTCCGTGAGTACCCTTTTATTGATAAAGAAAATAAAAGGATAAATATCTCAGTTGAATTGACAAAATATAAACCAGTTGACATGGATTTAATTATTAAACAGATAAATTAGTGATGCTTCTCATTAAGGACATATTTTAAATTGAAATAAATAGGTCTTTTGCGCCTAAACTCTACTTTTGCCCAACAAATATTCGAGTTTTACTGATTAATGAGGCAAAATGGCATAAACTCAGTTTCTTTAGTGCAGACTTCGTTTTTAATTCCTCCCTCTTTACGGGGTGAATTTATTTCCTGAATTCCAGGGTTCTGCGCCGCACGAAAAAGCTCTTTCTGCCTGTAAATTTTACGATTTTCCTGAAAAACATCCTGCTTTGAGAAGACTGAAAGCAGGCAAGGGAACCGCTTTGCCTATAAAATCGGTTTACCTTAAAAATACACTGTGAACCTTAAAAATAGGGGCTATACCTTAAAAATAGGGTGGTTACCTAAATATACAAACATCACAAAAATATTTACAGTAGGACAGAGTTAACTCCCTATATACTTCTATTTTTAACTGAAAACTTGGATCTATATTGTCCTAATATATAAAAATATAGTAATATATTTAAAGATGGAGACATACTCTATCAATTATTAACCAACCTGAAATGAAATCTCAAAAATATCAAAATTAATTGGCGTTCGGCACATTTAAATAAATCTATTGAGTGTGTGTAATATAATAGCGGGGGTTAAATCACTGAAAAGAGTTATTCTAAGCATACTCAAAAACCATAAGAATAAGTGGATTAGACTGGATAGCCTAGTCGATCAGCTCGTAAAATCTAAATATCACATCTCCTTGGACGAACAACAATTATTTATGTTTAGACAAGCAATGACAGAACTAGTATCCGAAAATATCTTGATCAGGGCAAAAAACCCCCAGGTTATCTCTTTTTATCAACTTGATGAAAAATATCTCATCAACTCGACCGCTTTTGCTCCCATATCCCTGTTATCTGACAAACAGTTATACCTAGAATTGACTACAGGACTATTTCACAGACTAGGTAACAATTATTACCTGCAGCATTTGCAGGAATATAAAGAACATCGCCCTTACATCCTCAGGATAAGCGACCTCGTGTCCAGCAGACCTGCAGAAACTCTCACTGCAAATGAAAGAGCATTCGAATTATTTGGTGACGAAAAAGCGTTGACATCCCCAGAACATGCTGCTTTTGACGGGAATGCAGTCCTGAAAAACCTTGAGCTAACTCTTGAGGATATAGGAGCCGAAATCGTCTATGAACCGTTCGTATATACAAGATCCAAAATGTTTGATACGCGAGATATTACACCAGTTCGCACGATCCTGATTGTAGAAAATAAGGACACATACTGGACACTGAAAAATGCAGTTTTACATTCCGATCTTGATTATATCGATATGGTCATATACGGAGAAGGAAAAGCCATTCTCAGTACGTTCAGATATATAGAAGAAGTCGGTGGACGGGTTAATGACCGCTATTTCTATTTTGGTGACCTGGACCGCGAAGGAATTGAAATTTTCAACCTATTTAGGAAAAAATATTCTGAATATGAAATCGTACCAGCAGTGAAATATTACGAATACATGATCAACAAGGTCGGAGTAGAGAATGCAAAAGCTATTCGGACCCACCAAAAAGTAAAGGATTACAGCTCTTTCATAGGCTATTTTTCAGACACCACAGGGCACAACATCAAAACAATCGTCGAAAATAACCTGTACATCCCGCAGGAAGCAATAAATAAGACAGATATAAAGGAGCTGAGGGTCATTGGATTACAATAAACGATTTGTTGACTGTGCTCAGCGAATGAATAATATGAAGTGTTATTTCCCGTTTTTTTACATATATCTGAACCCTTTCAAAGATAAAACCTATGACTTTGACATACCTTTCTTGGCTCTGGACACTCTCAGCTTTTTATTTGAAGAAGGAAAACTGAAAAATAGGACCTTACCTCTATCCGAAATTGAAGCTCATTATACAGGCATATTAAAAGCCATGTATCCTGACCAAAGTTTCAGTCCTCAGGAAATCCATGATATTGCTATGGCAATCACTCGAATTCTGGAATCTCCAACCACAGCTGGTAAGAGGTTCAATTTCAGTTATTCAAATTACGCTGTTCCGAAGGAAGAATCATTCTACCTGAGCTTAATTACATATGATCTCAAGACATCAGCATATGAAATATCGGATACAGGTCTTGACCTGATGATTAATACCAAAGAGTTGTTTGAGGAAGCTAAAATCGAGATCAGCCTAATTTTGGTTCAATACCAGCTCAAAAACGGGTACTTCGACAACGCATTACAAACAGTCCGTGGACTCAGCGCAGCTGTTTACAGGTTAAAGGACGAAAAAAAGTCCGTGCTTGAACAGCTTATGTATACAGGTATTGATGCATTTGGAACATATAAAGAGTTTCGGGACCGTGTGCAGGCACAACTGGACACGGAAAATACACTGTTTTTAGACGTGAACGGACACATCGCACGAATGATCCATGAACTCGAAGACCGTCTAGAAAGCGATGATATCTCCGAGAAGTATGCTGACAGAGCCCAGTACCAGATTTTGTTGGACATTAAAACCGAGTTTGAATCGTGCTTTAATCTATACACGGGCTTGGTGTCTGAGTATAATGGTTTGTTCAGAGAATTTGAGAATATAAGCAAGATCCGCCTGCAACGACTCGGATCAAAACGGTTCATGTTCGAAGATACTATGAAAGAACATGTATGTGCCAACCTTCCTAATGAAGTGCATGTGAAAAAAGTTCACCCCCTGCTATTATCACACATCCAGAAAAGGTTCAACCCCTTGATAATATATGAACCTCAGCAGATACTCCGAAAAAAGGTCGAGCCGATAACAAAAATTGAAAGAAAAATATGGACCGATGAGCTGAGTCTCGATGACCAGATAGATGAAAACCAGATGACATATTTTGTAGAATACTCTAAACTGTTGCTTGATCTGCTCACGACGTCACAGAATATAGATTTAAAGACATTTTTGAGTGAGGTTATGTGCAGAAAAGGGTTAACCGCGTTGCAAAATCCCAGCCTGATCCAGTTCTTGGTCGAACTCAATATTGCTGCAGAAAATACTACTAATAACGATTCCGAACTGCTTACCAACGATCCGTTCGTGACTCTGTTTGACTGTGATGAGATATGTAAAGCCGAGAACAGAACCCTCAGGATGATCGAACGTTCAATCTCTGAAGCGCAGTCCTTCATGGAGATACCGATTAACAAATTAAAAATCGTATCCATCCCAAAAGACACTATCACCATAGATGAAAATGACAAGTCAAGCATCAAAAACATGACGTTTTCAGTGGAGTGGTAATTAATGACATTTGAAAAGAAATCGATGGAAATTGCCTTCGAAATGCTGACTGAAATTCTCAGGAAAAACGGAGTCTATTCACTTGACCTCTCAAAAAAGTCCTGGTGTCTGAACCCTGAACAGGAATCTGAGATTATGGAAGCGTTTGAGTTTATCATCAAACAAATGGGCCTGATCATGTGTGTAAGGAATAAAGTCATTTATCTGAGTCCTGGTGTGGACAACCCTGTGTACGGGATGACACTGGAAGAGATCAAGGTCCAGTTAAGCCAGAGTTTTACAAACCTGCATGTGTATACCGCTTTCTTCATTATACACGTAATTATTACTGAGTTCTATAAAGAATCCATGCCCGAGACCCAGCGTGCATTCATCCTTAAGTCTGATTTGATAAATGCAATCAACACTAAAGTTGATGCATTGTCGACACACACCGAGCTCGATAAGCTCAGTGAAGAGCATAATTACAACTTTTCCGAAATACGAGACCTGTGGAAAGAATTGCCTGTCATCATGCATAGGAAAGGTAGGGATGACCCAATTGAGACAGGGAAAAGTTCTAGGTATGCACTTGTGAATACAACACTCAAATTCCTTGAGGCACAGGACCTTGTCCATGTACAGGAAGATATGATCAGGTTGACTGAACGATTCAAAGCAATCATCGATAATGCGTATCGCAATGAACAGGTCCAGTATGGAATTGCACAGGTGATTGAATCTTTAACATCGACGGAGGTTGATGAATATGCCAACAATTAATTCCGTGCGGATAATCAATGCAGTTTTCAATAACGGACGCGGTACATATGACAATTTCACACTTGACCCTGAAGGGAATGGTTTTGTGTATGAACTTGCAAACGGTGGTGGCAAAACTGTTTTGTTGTTGCTGATGCTGCAGTGTGTGTACCCGAACTCCAAACTTGAAAACAACAAACCATTCAAACTAATGTTCGAGGGCGGAGACAAAAACAGGACTACACATGCCATGATCGAGTGGAAGTTGGATAAAGGAATACACAACTATAGTTATGCTGTCACAGGAATATGTGCAAAGAAAAAGATTGCATATGATGGTAGCGAAAAAGATGAACTTGACTATTTCAACTACGTCATATTTTATAACCACTCAAACGAGTATGATATCCGCAAGATCCAGTTATGTAAAACCTACGAAGACGGCTCCCTGGAAAGTGTAGTGTCGTACTCGGACACTCAATCCCTGCTCAAAAACCTTGAAAAGAACAAGCCTCAGCACTGTGAAGTCCATGTCTTCAACAGGAAAGAAGAATACATGGAGTTTTTAAAGCGGTTGGGCATAATCAAAACTGAACTTGAAATCATACGCAAGATCAATGAAAACGAGAACAAACTGGATACGTACTTCAAACGATATGACACGTCCAGGAAACTATTTCAAGACCTGCTCATACCCACAACATCAGAATGTCTGAAGGACAAGTCTCGTGTCCAGGGCTTGCAGAGCTCTGAGGACAGTACTGACAACATCGCAGAGTCCGTGTTTAAGTTCA
This sequence comes from Methanosarcina sp. 2.H.A.1B.4, assembly GCF_000979385.1. NCBI lineage: Archaea > Methanobacteriati > Methanobacteriota > Methanomicrobia > Methanosarcinales > Methanosarcinaceae > Methanosarcina > Methanosarcina sp. 2.H.A.1B.4. The sequence goes on along the minus strand of NZ_JJOV01000090.1, from coordinate 81,968 downwards.
GAGACAAAATCTTGGCTCTAAAGGAGCTGCAGAGCAATCTGGGAGACTACAGGACATTACGGGACGAAGCGGCAAAACTTGAACACTCCGTCAACGCTGTCATTGGGGTATTTCAGGCCCGCGATGCCACAGTACACGAAGCAGCTGTCCAGTATAGGTCATATGAAAGTGCCGTGCAGGAACTCACCCATCAGATAGCTGACCTGAATGCCCAGATCAGTGAAGTTGAAAAAGAACATAAAGAATGCGAGATTGGCAAGCAATTCAACACGTTAAGGGTTTTAGAATCCGAACATAACCTCATGAGAATTGAACTGGATGATCTGATTAGAACCAGGACAGACATCGCCGATCGTCATAACAAAGCAGAATATGACTGGAACTTTGCCCGTGCCACGGGGAAATACGTACAAATCAAGGAAAGACGCGGAAAAGTAACAGAACGTGAAGAACAACGAGCAAGCCTGGAAAAAAGCAATGAAGAACTGTACAGCACACTTAATCGGATGGGGTCTGTTCTGTTCTCTCGGTATTCCGCTATTCTTCTTAATCTACAGGAGAATTACAATACGAAAAAGAAAGAACAACGTTCCATGGGAGTAGAAAAAGACCGTATCGTGAAATCACACGGCAAATGTGAGGAAGCTCTTAGAATCTCTCAAGAAGATCTGGACAAGAAAGAGGCAAAACTCAAAAAACTTGGGCAGCAGGAATCGGACACTCGCAAACAATTAAGTGCCAACCCACAACAGCCCCCTGCATTGTTTGATGTCGAGGAGGAGCGTAAAAGAACTAGGGAAGACATCATCAGTCGGAAACAGGATCTTGAAAACACGAAAAGTGAAAGCAAACGCTTGATTGAAGAAAAACACAAATTGGAACTGAAACAAATCAAAGTCATCAACCAGAAAGAATCCGCAGAAGGCAAAATTAAAGAGTTTTCACAGAAAATGAATGAGTATGACTCTAAACTGAAAGAAGTACAGGAGATCTTCGCAACATACGATACAACAGACATTGTTGATTGTATACTCAAGTTAGAGGACGAGTCGACTCGTTATACCAAGGAAAAGGTTTTGGCAAAAAACAAGCTGGATCGTTTAAAGAAACGGCTTGAATTTATAGACAAGTATGGGTACGATATTATTGATGATTCCATTGAAGAAGTAAAAGCCAAGCTCGGTGACACTTTCAAAAACGCCATTTACGGAATGGATCATCTGAAACAGTTGGATGAAGCTGATCGTGTAGCTGCACTGCAGAGGATTCCCTGGCTTCCAAAAGCCATGTTCGTAAGCAGTAACGATCTCAAATCAATCACCAACAACCCATTTAAGCTTGCAGTCTCTGTTCAGGACTCCTCGGTTGTCATTGCCAGCATTGATAAGTTCAATTCCAGTGAAGTCTGTTCAACAGGAGACATATTTGTTCCTCATCGGGATACCAACCACTACATCAACCTGCTCTCTACTGAAAAAGCAAAAGCAATCATCGAAAAGGATGTGGATTCGGCCACTAGAGACATCGAATCTGCTAAAAGATCCATCGAAAAAATAAGAAAAATGGAGTACACCGTTACTTCGTTCAAAACAGAGTATGTTGACGGATATCCAAACGGGTACGAGTCATATTTAAAGGATCAACTGGATGGTTTCAATGCTGAACTGACCAAACTGAATGAGGCTCTTTCTTCTCTTGTAGATCAGATTCGTGACACAGGAAACAGGTTCGATCACAGCACGTCTGTAGAATCGGCCCTGGAGAAAACGATATCGGATTTGACCAAGAAAGAGAAGCTGCTTGATATCCTTTATCGCATCGTGACCGAAAGTTCCGAAGTCGAGACCCAGTTCGGTGAGTTGAAGTTGCTTATTCCTAAGTACAAAAAGGAACTGGAATCGATTGACCTCCATAAAACTATGCAGGAACATGAACTTCAACAAATGGCCGAATGCATAAAGCAGCTTGAAAAGGAACTGAATGTTGCAAACGACCACGTTGAAAAGTTCAAGAATTATGCAGACAGGCCAGTAGACGAGATGGGTGCCATCGGAACAGAAGAACTGCACAGCCAGTTCAATGGTGTTGAAGAAGCATCCCGTGAAGAAAGAGCCAGCGTTATCAGACTGAATGATGAAATTGCCGATCACAAGGCCAGAATAAATGAGCTGACCAAAGACATCATCGAAGTTTTCAGAATTCCAATGGATACCCTCGAACAACATGATCCACAGACTGCTTATTCAGGCGAATACATTGCTTCTCTGGAAAAACACAGGAATGATCTTGTGTCCCAGCATGCTCAACAGGATGAAAAATGCAGGAGTGCTGAAGTAAAGCATAGAGTTCAGAAGAAAGAATTTGACGCTGGAATTAAAGAGTACCATAATGTATCGGGCCGTGAATATATCCATGACCCCGATCTTACGGATTCAGAAGAGTTCAAAAGAGAGTTAACTCGCTTGAATACTCGGGAATTGGATTTGAATAGGTCATGGTCCAGTCTCAAACGCAAAGTTCAGGATACTGATAAAGTAAGGGAAACTGCCCAAAAGGAATTTGGCATGTTTAGCGTGCTTGAGGGCGAATATGGGTTGAGCAAGATTACAGTGAATATCACAACCGAACTCAAACCCGTTACTGAAATTAGCAAGCAAATAGGAGAACGGAACGAGTCCCTGAAAACAGTAAAGAACTCTTTCACCCATGCTCGCCAGCAGCTTCGTGAGACTGCGCTGGAATTGAAGGTAGGAGCCTACTATAGTGACTCGTTTGACGTTAAGTTCAGGGACCCAGAGTCTGCCCAGGAAGCAAACCAGACTGTCATAAATGTTACAGAGTATGTAAAGGAACTGGATGGAAAGATCCAGCATGTTGAATATGAATTGGAGGGTCTAGAAAAGGACGAAAACAACATAATAAACCTTATCATGCAGTGTAACAGGATATACCTTGGTTATCTGAGAGAGTTTGCGAACGCTTCTAAGATAAAAACTCATGAAGGTACTGTCCGTCCTATGATCAGCACAAACCTGGATGCATGCATATACGATGAGGAATTGGCTGTTCGTAATGTACGGGAGTATGTTGGTAAGATACTGGGTAACAAGGACATAATACTCGATGATGTCCGTAAGATGACAACACCCACGAAGCTGATTGAATGTGCAGTTGATATGAATGCAATCAGGGTACATGTCCTCAAGGTTGACATCCAGAAACATACCCCCCAGCTGTGGGATAACATCAATGCGTCGGGCGGACAGATCAATGCAATGTACATGATGTTCTTAGCAGTGTTATTCTCCTACATCCGCAAGATTGTCATCGACCAGTCAGCTCTGGCCACATCAAAGATCCTGATTGTTGATAACCCGTTCGGAACGACAGGTTCTGCCTACCTGTGGGACGATATATGGGCAATTCTGGAGAAGAACAATATTCAGTTGATATGTCCCACTCACATGATCAACCCCAAGATCAGGTCTTTCTTCCCGAAAAGCTACTTGTTGACGAACAAGTTCTCTGTGGACAACGCTGTGAAGGTCTGCATAAAAGAAGCTACCTGCAATGAAGCGAGTGTGAAACGCACGAAAGAATTCATGTATGGCCAGCTGACCTTTGATGAAAAGTTTGAAGCTGAGCCTTAAAGGGAGATTTCCCCCTTTCACTTATTAAATGTCGTTGTCTATCAATTGGAAACCACACGAGCTCAATGTGGTTACGAACAGGAAAACCTGGTCGTTGAATTCAGCTCACCCTCGTCAACTTGTAGATGAATTCTCTTTTTTCTTTTTTGATTCGTGTTTCATACTTACTTTTTTTGAATATCACGTTGTTCCATCCCACTTTCCGCAGATGTCTTCAAAAAACTGATCTTTTTCTTTCACCATAAAAAGTTATGCATAAATCTAAAAAATTAGTCGCCTAAAATATTACAAAATTAAAATTTAGTGATAAGTATCGCGGTAAATGATTGGTGTTCTGAAAAATATCAAAATTACAGAGACATCTGCGGAAAGTCAGTTTGGTTTGTCACAGTACTTACCTTGACAATCTCATCCTATTGCACCAACTCTAAATCTCCAGGCTTCCAGCTCTTATCGAACCAGGGTTCCAGCGGGCCGTATAGTCGTAAGATAACGCAATAGCCTTTGTCGGGTAGGGTTTGGATCCAATTGCCTTCTTTTCCTTCTGGCGCATGTGGTCCGAACCAAACCGTATAAGAACCATCTTCGTTGGGTTTGACATCCGGGCTGTTGCTGTCGAGCCCACCTGACTTCTGATCGGTTTCCAGAATGGAGCGGTGCTGGGATGAATACACCATGAAAGACCAGAAATTCTTGGCGGGGATCGGCGCTGGCAGTGTAACACTGTACGTCCTGCCGCCATCCAGATAGCGCTCCTGTGCATCATGGGCCGTAAACGCATAGGCTGATCCCATGCCTACTTGCGACATGGCCATGGCAGGCGTGATCCCGGTAGCAACATAGTGAAAAAATATGCGGTCATCGAGAACCAACTCACCATTGTCCATAAATTCATGACTGCCACCGGCAAAGGGTGTGTACCATTGGCGATCCGGGTAGAAATAAACAGCCCTGTTGCGCGGCCTGAAAGAAACGGCTCGGGCTGAGGCGTTAGCGATGGCTGCGGCTTCCTCCAGGATTTTCTGCATGCGGGCATCTGGCGCAAAGGGTTGGCCTTTTTTGATGCCGATCGAGGCGAAAAGCCCCACCAGTTCCGGGTTGAAAGCGTTGGCCGGTTCATATTGAACCACGGCATTTAGCTCTTCATAGAAATGCCCATTGTTGGGATGGATAGTGTTGATCTTTTTGCCAGACAGGTCCACGAATTTTTGTGACGGCGGCTCCTGGGCTTGTGCCAGGGGATAGCAGTGAAAGCCTTTTTTGAACATGCTGATGGATTTCTGCAAATTGCCATCTGGCATAATAATGCGCAAGAAAAACCAGTTGCGGTAGGTAGCCGACTTGACGACAAAATAACCTTCGGGGATATCGCCCTCGTAATCTGGTCCAATAAATAAATACTTGCCGCCCCTACCCTGGTCCGGTCCGACAAGACCAATATCGCTAACATAGCGGAAGAAAGCATCGTCGACTGCCCCCAGAACAGGCACGCGGATATCCAGTACGACGGGGCCATCCTTCAAATCGAGTTCTCCAGTGATATAAGGTGTCGTGGTATTGGGCGTCAAAAACAGGGAACGGGCATCCATTAAATTCTCGGTTATTCCCACATCGCATGGTTCCTGACCGGCGTCTTTGAGTCCTTCCAGCATGGCATACAAAGAGGCTGCCGGCATACCGTTCAGAAAGGCGTGTACGCCTCGTGACAGGTCTAGAAAATCGTAAACTTTCTCTATCGTTGTTTCATTGGGCAACCCATCGAAAAATTCGAGGTATCCGAGGTATTCGGTTTCCACCTTGTCCGGTGTGAGCACGAATTCCGGTACTTTGGCGGAATATTTTGGTTTTGGGGTTTTGCTGTTACTCATTTTTTGTCTCCTTTACATTTGAAAATAGGGTTGATCAAATTGGATGTTATGCCTTCTTAATCGCCGAAGGCTCCCATTTTCCATCGAGAATATCCTGCTCGGGCCAGTAGATACGCAAGCTTATGTAGAAGGACCCTTCCGGCGCGGGCAGCCAGTTCTGGCGTTGCGTTGGGTCGTGTCATGCTGGTCGAAGTAGACCGCATCGCGATGCTCACCCGAGATCGTCCGCCGGTCTGACTGTCCTCATCAGACCCGCTGCCATTTGGGTGGGTCCCAGCGTCCCACGATTGCCGCCTGCTTCGGCCCATACATACGCAGGATCGGGATACAGCCCCCGGACTGCGGCGTGGGCAGCCAGTTGATCTCCTTATCCTTGCCCGGCGACTCGCGCTGGATGTAAAGCGTCAGGGAGCCATCCTCGTTGAACGCCAACTCGTCACGGTCACCGATGGCGAAGCGGTCTATCGGGTTCGCGACCTGGAACATCTGGCTGTCATACATGGTCAGCGACCAGAATCCATTGACCGGGGGCAGCTCGCCCTTGGGGAAGTGGAGTACATAGTTGTTGGCGCTGTTGAGCGGCTGGCCCGTGTCGTCGACGATCCCGACCGGATAGAGGGCATCCTCGGGAAAATTCGCCCCAATCGCCCACCAGGCAACGGTCGCGCGCACCAGGTAGGCCATCCCCCAGTTACCGAGTGGCTGGAGATCAAAGCGCCACCCGTTGCGGATGCGGCCAGCCTTCGTCCAGAAATCGTCGATCCGCTCCTGTCCGAGTTGGACCGCGCTGGTCAAGGCTTCGCGACTCTGGGTCGGCAGCGTATCGAACTCGATTGGCTGCGATGCCACAAGGCCCAGGCGGGCCATGCGATGCAGCATCGGGTAGTCGAAGTTATGCGGTGTATTAGCCTGCCAGAGCTCGCCAAACAGGTTCCAGAAGGTGGGTGCGTCCATGGCGCGCACTTGCTGAGCGGGAGGGATATTCATGACGATGTTCGGGTCGACCGTGCCTGCAGGAGGCGTGTACGGCTGGCCCCAGCGGCTGAGCGGTATGGCCTGCAATTGGTCCTGGAATGCGTTGACCTCGGGAATGGTCTCGCGGCTCGCCCTCGTGCGGCCTGGCAACCAGCCAAAGGAGGTAGGCGATTGGATTTTCTCGACTCCCGCCGGTAGCGTTCCACGCCAGTCTGGTCCAACAAGGGCGAAGGTGAACGCTCCCGGCCCCGTGGTGCGCGTCCCGGGTGAAGCGAACACATCCGTCCAGGCATCGAGTATGGGCATCAGGTAGTAGCGCCCCGTGGACTCGGGCAGGCTGATCACCAGAGGTTCATCCGACACGTCGTACCAAAGCCAAGAGTAGAGCGTGTCGAAGTTCGGGCCGACGACGTCCCGAACGGAGGCGTCCGGGAAGTCGCGCAGATGATAGAACTGGTTCATCGGGCCGCGCATCTGCTTGCCATCGGAAACCTCCTGGTTGGTGAGCACCCGACGGTGAACTTCCATCTGGACGATTGCCGAAGCGTAGACGTACGCCTCGATCGCGATTTTCGTGGCTTCTCCATCTGTCAAGGGATATGCATTGGATGAAATCTTGTCTTGTGAACTCATGGTATTTTTGTCTCCTTTAGAAAGTTTTCTATACTCGTACCGGTCGCGGCATGGGGTACGAACCATCAATCAGCGGCGCTTTGGGGCCGTAGAAGCGAGCCACGAGACGAAAATCTCCTGCTGGTGCAGGTAGCCAATTTTTAACCTGGTTTGGGTCAGTTGGCCGTTCACGCTGGATGTAAAAGGTAAGCTGGCCCTGGTCATCTACATAAAACCCCCCTTTCTCGACCATGAAACTGTTGACCGTGTAGCGGTTAATTTCGTTGTCTATAAAGTAGCCCTCTATATCGTAAATGGGGATAGACCAGAACTCGGTACACGGCGGTGGATTGTTGGTGTCAAGGGTTAAGGTGTAGCGTTGTCCGCCATTGAGTTTCTGTCCCTCTGCATCTACAAAGCAGAATCCGCCTACATGTGATTTGGCTTCTGGCCCACCCCAGCCGGCATCAGCAATAGCGGCGCGGGTCAGGTAGTCGGTACCGAAATTTCCCATATCCTTTGTCACCATCCAGCCATTCATGGGGATCATCCCGTCTCGAACTGCGGCTTTGACCGTTTGTTTACCTGCCTCAAAACCTGCTTCCATCGCATCTCTTGTGGCTTTGTCCAATACGGCCGGGTCAAAAAGATTGCCTTCCATTAACCCAATCCTGGCCAATCTGGTCAGCGTCTCAACTTCCTTCAGCGAGTCGGTGCGTTTGGTCATGGTCGGGTCGTTAAGAGCCAGGCTCAAAAGTTGAAAGTAATCCATGGCCGTTTGAACTTCAACCAGTGCCCGGACCAGTTGAGGCATCCGGGGAAACACGGCATAATTGCCCTTTACTTTGGGCCTCTGTGCTGGAGGTACAGCCTGATGACCATTTTCCAGCCACTGGTTGAGCGGCGTGGCCATAATCTTATCTTGATAGCCATTTACCGCCTTCACTTCAGCGTCAGCGTAGCTTTTAAGCGCAATGCGTGCAATCATGAACCCGGCTGCTGATGGTGCGTTGACTATGTGTGTACCGGCAAACTCAGCCGGGATTTTCCCCGCCCAGTTTGGCCCGACCAGAATAAACTGCTGGGCCTCTCGGCCGGTAAACTGATTGCCTGCATAAAAAAAATAATCGCCGTACTGGTCCATTGCCTGAAAAGAATAGTATCGGTCGACGATTTCCGGGAGTTCAACGATGAGCGGCTCTTCCGAGAGATCGAAGAATCCCGCACCATATAAGGTTGTGGCATTAGGGGTAACTATCTCCCGGTCATCCGGCCCTGATGGTTTGTAATTAAATATCAGGCGGTTGACTCCTACGTATTTCGGCGCTGCCTCTAATTGAGTAAAAACGAAGCGGGCTACATAAAACACGGCCTGCTGCAAGCCATAAATATAGGCCTTTTCTGCGATCTGTTTTGCTTCTTGCGGGGTAATCTTACTCATATTTTTATCTCCTTGAGATTAATAATATGGTTGAGTAATTGCAATTACTAAGGCCGCCCTTCAATCGCCAGGGCAGCACACCCGATCCGCACCAGCGCTATCCGGAAGAGGCTAGTGCTGGTGCGGTCAGATTCCGTCAAACTGCTCACTGCCGCGCCATCGCAAAACTGAAGCGCTCTTCGGGTGAGATCAGGTGGTCCTGGTCATCCAGACCGAGGTCGATCTGTACCCAGTTTACCTCCCCGCTGAACTTATTGCCGCGCGGGCCGTAATCCGGCGACACCGTCGATCCGGTCTCCCGGCCGACATCGCAGTCCTCGGTGGAAAAGATCATCATGTGCGTTTCCTCCACTCGCCCCGAACCAACTTTTTTGCCGTCAATGAAGAGCGTTGCCAGGCCTCCTTTGCCGATCCCGCCGCCGTCATAAGCAAACTCCATCCGCACCTGGTGTTGACCGACCGGAACCGGCTGATCGCTCTCCACAAACCAGGTCTTGTGCCCCAGCAAGTTGTAGCAGTACTTGAGCCTGCCATCTTTGGCATACAGGCTCCAGCCGCCAAACATGCCGCCCTGGGCAACGATCACCCCTTCCACGCCCGAGTCTGGTACCGTTACATCGGCGGTCACGGAATGAGATTTGTTCTTGATGCTGATGACCGACCATTCGTTTAAGCGCCCCATCCCGCCGAAAAGCAGCTGAGATTTGCCGTGCACCAACTGCGGTCGGCCGGCTAGATCAGGATTCAGGCGCTCCAGGCGGTCATCCATCGGCAGGACATTGTACCTGGCCGCCTCGATCAGCCACAAAAGCTTGAGCCGTTCCAGTTCCTCCGGCATTTCCCCTGCCAGATCCCTGGCCTGGCTCCAATCGTCCGGTCCGTACAGCTCCCATACATCCTCATCAAAGGGAACCTGCGGCAAATGGGCTCGCCAGGAGGCCACATGCGGGGTGACAGCCGACCAGCCTTTGTGATAGATACCTCGGTTACCGGATACCTCAAAGTATTGGGTTTCCCGACACTCTGGAGCACTGGCATCGTTAAAGGTGTAAAGGAGGCTGACACCCTCCATGGGCGACTGGGTGATGCCATGCACCTGGGTCGGTTCAGGGATTCCGGCGACTTCCAGCACCGTGGGGGCAATGTCGATCACGTGCATAAACTGGTTGCGGATTTCGCCCTGGGTTTGAATACCCCGGGGCCAGTGCACCACGGTGCCGTTGCGGGTGCCCCCCCAGTGTGAGGCGACCATCTTGCTCCACTGGTAGGGAGTGTTCATGGCCATAGCCCAACCGGCAGCATAGTGGTTGTAGGCTTTGGGCGTGCCAAAATCATTGATATGCGCCTTCACGATCTCCGGCGCTTCCAGGTCCGGCCGGCCGTTGTGGAAGGTCAGTTCCATAAAGGCTCCGGTAAATGTGCCCTCGGCCGAGGCGCCGTTATCGCCGATAATGTAGTAGATCAGTGTATCGTCCAGGATTTCCAGGTCCTCCAGGGCATCGATCACCCGTCCGATGTGGTAATCGGTGTGTTCCAGGAACCCGGCATAAACTTCCATCTGGCGGATCAGCACTGGCTTCATATCGTCGGGGATTTGCTCCCAGTGCGGGACTTCTTTATTCCAGGGAGTCAATTCGCAATCTGGTGGGACAACGCCCAGGGCTTTCTGCCGGGCCAGGATTTCCTCCCGCAGTTTTTCATAGCCCTGGTCAAATTTACCCCTATACTTGTCCGACCATTCTGCGGGTACGTGATGAGGGGCATGGGTGGCGCCGGGGGCATAGTAGATGAAGAAGGGCTTGTCGGGCATGAGCGCTTTCTGCTGCCGGATCCACTTGATGGCTTTATTGGTCATATCCTCGGTGAAATGGTAGCCCTCTTCCGGCAACCTGTCCTGCTCGACCGGGGTGGTGCCTTCGTAGATGGCCGGATAGTACTGGTTCGTCTCCCCGCCGACAAAGCCGTAGAAATACTCAAAACCGCTGCCAGTCGGCCAGCGATCAAACGGCCCCATGGGGCTGGTTTCCCAGGGTGGCACTTCATGACACTTCCCAAACTGGGCGGTCGAGTAGCCATTAAGCCTGAGGATCTCCGGCAGGGGGGCTTTGTTGTTGGGTCGCATGGCATTGTAACCGGGCGCCGGTGTCGATGCTTCAGTGATACTTCCCATCCCCACCGAGTGGTGGTTGCGCCCGGTCAGCAGCGACGCGCGGGTGGGTGCACACAGGGCAGTGGTGTGGAAGCGGTTGTACTTGAGACCGGTGTTTGCCAGCCGCTCTGCGGTGGGAGTGTTGGCCGGGCCTCCAAAGGCGCTGGAGGCGCCAAAACCCACGTCGTCCAGCAGGATAATCAGCACGTTGGGTGCCTCTTTTGGCGGCCGCAGCGGCTTGATCGGCGGGAATCTGGTGTCAGGGTCCCTGGCATCGTAAGTTGTTAAACCTGCATGCGGCATATCCGGCATTGGAAGGATTGATCTTTGGACTTCGCCTTGTGTACTCATGTTTTATTTCTCCTTTTTCAGTTTGTTTCCTTTTTATGCGGCTGCTTTCGCCCGCCTGCCCAGTTCCCCGGCAAGAGGCGTCATCAGGATCAGGGTGATCAGCGAATAAACGATGATCATTACCAGGACATTGGGGTCCTCGCTGAAATTCATCGTCGCGACGACCATCGCAGCGGCGATGTTACGCTGTCCGGCACCCAGCGACTGCACCCACTTTATGGAGGCGTCCTGCCCACCCAGCAGGTAACCGATCGCAAGGGCGATCACCACCAGGAGGATGCTGGCTATCAAACCCCCGGAGCCAAACAGGCTGACCACGTTGCTCCAGTTCATCACCAGCATGAGAACCAGCAAAAAGAGTAGGCTGATATTGGATGCCTGCGCAGCGTAGGGCTGGACGCTTGCAGCAACCTCTTCCCAGCGCGCCCGCACGAACAGGCTCAATGCCAGGGGAATTAACATCAGAAAGATTAGGCCGGAGGCGATATCCCAGAAAGTGATCTGGACCCCGGGCAGCAGAAAGGGCAGAATGATGGGCATAATGATGATGCTTGCCACGATCAACAGCACCATCAAACCCGTAGCAGCGGCGGTATCAACCCTGGAGATCTGGGCCAGTTTGGGCAGCGCCGGGGCGCCCGCCGCCAGCGAGACCAGGAGCAGTCCGGTGACCAGGGCTTCATCCAGAGGGATCACCAGGGTGAGGACGTAGGCCGCCACCGGTATCAAAATGAAGTTTGCCAGCAAGGCCATCATCACGAAGCGTGTATTGCGCAAAGGGTCCGTAATTTGTTTCACGGTCAGGCTCATGCCCATCGAAATCATCGTGCCGAGCACAAAGACAAGTGACATAAGATTGTAAAGGACATCCAGTATTGCCATGATAATTTTTCTCCTTATGCGAAATAATATTTGGCCTTATGGCCGCGATTTCGAAATTTACTGCTGAATCATCATCCGCTTAAGGTCAGCTTCATCGCCTGTTCCTCCACCTTCTCACGGATTGCCAGCAAACTGCTTATTTGCGCGCCATCGCAAGGTTGAAACCCGGCGAATAGGCGGCAGGAAATAGGTAGCCACCGTAAGCGAATCCAAGCAATCCTCTGTCACGACAGGTTGGTGAATTGGCTGGTAGACGAGTTCGGTCCAGGGCCGATCGAAGCGTGGGTGCTTCGTGGCGGCCAGGAACGCCGCACCTCGGCCTCGTACGCCTCGTACTTGTCAGGCGTGGTGCCCTCCCATGCCTTGCTCACACCCTTCAAGAACGCGGCAACCGCCCAGGGGACCTGCTGAGTCAGCGACGGGTCCGCCTTGACATGTTCGACAGCTTGCCCAGAAGAAGACAGGCCTGGGCGGGCGCCGGCCTGCTCGACTCCCAGCGTCCCGTCGTTGTCGAAGGCCGCGATCCGCTCAGTCGGCGGTATATAGTCCGGGCTGTTTTCATCGCTAACCTTTGCCAAAAAATCCAGAATGGCTTGTTCCGTTTTGGTGTCATTCCAGGATTGTAGAGTCATTGTGCCTCCTACGTTCAAAATACAGATGTGCTTCTGTTGCTAACGATTTTTTTATGTTGTCTATTTGTTATCTCCCTTAAATGATCGCCACTTTACTATCTTTGTTAGATCCGTCTAACCGGTGGCGGCGTCCATTTGCCTTCAAAAACCTCTGGCTTGGCCCCATACAGGCGGATGATCAAGTAAAAACAGCCCTCGGGTGCAGGCAGCCAGTTGGATTTGTCCTCCGGCTCGGCGTGCCCGATGGTTAGGGTGAGTGAGCCGTCATCGTCGAATTTGATGTCTTCTGTGCGGTTGCCGATACTGTAGCGCTCGAGAGGGTTGGGATACATAGCTGTCGTTTCGGTGTCGTACAGCGTCACCGACCAGAACCAATTCACGGGCGGCAGTTCTCCGGCTTCGAAGCGCAACTTGTAGGTGTTTGTACCTCTCAGGGGGTTGCCATCCTGATCACGGTTCGCGGAGCCATAAATGGCATGATCCGGTGCATTGGGGTATATATTCCGAAGGGATACGGCAGCTCGCGTGAGATAATCCCTGCCAAAACGGCTGATGTCTTTTATTGTCCAGGACCAGGATCCGATAAGCTCGCCAGCTCCCTCATTCGCCATTTCATTAATTATTGCTCTGGCTTCAGCAACGCCATCTTCCAGGGCACGAACATTCTCAGGCGATAAGCCCTCAGTGGTAAAACGCCTGCCGGGAATCACGCCAATTTGAGCGAATTCCGCCATCGTATCCATTTCATAAATGGCCGGGGGATGCCAGGCAAGGGCCATGTTGATGTAATCAAAGATGCCCAGGCCTTCGGCGGCTTCGGGCTTCCATGGCAGGAAGTCGACTGGTTCTACTTCCTGTGGCGGCTCGCTGCCCAGGAATTGGCTCAAGGGCCGCATCTGCATCCCATCCTGAACAGCATGGGCCAGGGACAGGTCCCTGGGGTCAAAAACAACTGTGCGACCCAGCATGATCACAAACTGACCGCGGGTGGTGATGACTCCCTTGAACCGCGGCGCGGGCAGATAGCCCTGGAAATCGGGGCCTACCAGCACATAATTGCCGGCCTTATTGCCGGTAGTCAAGGTGCTGATATAGGGCAGGCTCTCGGTTGAGGTATCGCCCATCTGGAGCATATAGACCTGCCCCTCCGGCACGTCCGGCACCGAGATGACCACCGGCTCCCGGCGCAGATCAAGGATACCCAGCGAAAAAATGGTGTCGCGCTGGGTGGTATCCCGCGTCTGCGGCGGGAAGAGTTGCCGGTTGTGGGCGAACTGATTAAAGCCGGCGCCCTGCATCAAGGGGTGTCCACTGATCAGGGGGTACATAAAGACCCGGTAATTGGCCACGAAGGGGAAGCCGAAAATGTAGGCTTCTTTGGCTATTTTTTTTGATTCCTGGGGAGTAATCTTGTTCATCTCTTGTCTCCTTTCTGTTTATCTTTGAGGTAAAGGGCGTAACCGGCTGTCAGCCCGCCCGCCGTGGGCCAATAAAACGCCTTCTGTGCCAGGCTGTCTCCTGTACTTTGTTGTCAGTTGATGATTCCTGGTTTGTCATGTTTCATCCCTTCTCTTCTTTCTATGTCCGGCAGTTTGAAGTTCTGAGCAAAGTATGCTTTTTCCGGGCCGCAGAAGCGGAATACCAAAACACAAATTTACTGCTGAGTCATCATCCGCTTCAGGTTAGCTTCATCGTCTTTGATCAGTTCTCCCGAGACGTCAAGTTCAACCTGCCTGATCCTGCCTGTGAAAGTGAACGGTGCCCTGTATTCTTCGGGGTTGACACTATCGACTGAGTCGTAGCCGCAGCTCAGCCCGATGATGCCAAAGAGGTTGGGCACGGTGTAAGGCAGGTCCCTGCTGGCTACAAGCTCGCTGTTGATGTAGCACAGGCCCCTGTTCGCCAACCATTCCAGGTTGGGTGTTTCGCAGAGCCTCCCGAAAACTGACATCTGGCCGTAGCCCACGTCGTCCAGAATGAAAAATATCACATTCGTTGCACCCTTTCCGGTCCGTGTCGGTTTGGGCCAGGCAGGTGAGGATTCGTCAAGTGTTCTTCCTATAACGCCCGGAAAATGCGTGTTGGGCTCGTATTCGATCAATTCAGGTATTATTACCCCCCCATTCTTTCAGAACCTGCAAGACCACCCCCTGGCTTGCGGTTCAAAGGTTCGGTTTTTAATTTATTAACGCACCTATAAATATAAATGCACTTTTATGTATATCATTATATACATATTGGCTTATTTTCCCGGGTGTTGAAATGAGAACTTTTTTAATGTCCGGGAAGCCCGGAAATGATGCCTAACTTTGCCAGGCCATCCAGCACCAGTTGCACGGCCAGTGCGGCCAGCAGGACTCCAAAAACCGCTTCTGTCACCATTAAACGGGAAGGGTCCAGGTGCTTTGCCAGTTTGTCCAGGTTTTTGAAAACTGCCAGGTCGAGAGCACCCATAAGGAGGACAAGCCCGACTACAATGGCAAGCATGAGCAGCGAGTCAAGCTGGTCGTAAACGGTTACCAGCACGGCAATTCCCGCCGGGTTTAACAGATAGGGCACTGCCAGCGGGTACAGGGCCATCTGCATAGGATCACGGCTAGCCGTTTTTTCGTCGTGTTCCTCCGATTTTCCTGACCCGATCAGCATGTGAAGGGCAAGAAGCATCAGGATGATGCCTCCGGCGATGGACACCGCTCCCGGGGTAAAGTGCAGGAGCTTCATCAGCAACGAACCGAGAAGGACCAGGATAAGGGCAACGCCAACGGCCGTTTTTACCATCTGCCCCGCCACCTTCTTCCGCGTCTCCTCCTCCATGCCTGCTGTCAGGTCCAGAAAAGGTACAAGTGCAATTTTCGGGCCCATACCGATCAGGAGCAGCATAAACAGGTCAAAAACAAAATAAAAATCAAGACTCTCCAGATTCATTTAGGATTCCCTCCTTTATTTATAAAAATTAATTTCAGAAAGCTTCAAAACTGGCAGCTTACTACTCATTAGGTTAAAACCGACTCCTCCTTCAGGCCGACTTTGCCGTGACGATAGTTCCGCAATAACCAGAGGCCGTAAATGAACAGTGCCAGAGCAAAGGGAAACACCAGCACCCCTCCAAGGAAACCCGTGGTTACCTCAGTGCGACAGACACAGGCGTTGGGTTCAGGCCAGGCAGGTAACTGTCAGAATTAACTGGTAGGGAGTAACAAGGGTGCTTCAACTCCCCGTTTCTGGTGCCCGGCATCAACCCTTAAGTTCCTGATCGGTTCTCTTTCT
Organism: Methanosarcina sp. 2.H.A.1B.4; assembly: GCF_000979385.1. NCBI lineage: Archaea > Methanobacteriati > Methanobacteriota > Methanomicrobia > Methanosarcinales > Methanosarcinaceae > Methanosarcina > Methanosarcina sp. 2.H.A.1B.4. Next base: position 66,141 of record NZ_JJOV01000090.1, on the reverse strand, counting down.
GTCTCCACATTCAGGTGCTTCCGATTCCCTGCAAAAGCTTGTCCATTACCTGATCGACGGTAAAGCTGGCCGCTTTCTGACGCGGGGGGTACTCTTTAAATGTTGCCAAAAAGTCTCCCACGACACCCTGGGCAGGCACCAGCAGGAAGGCATGGTCGAGGAGCCAGTCGTAGTAAGTGTTTGAGGTCTGGTCCGCTCTTTCATAAGGATCGGTGCGCAGGTTGAACAGCTTTGGGACGCGGAGCGGGATAAAAGGTTCAGCCCAGACCTGTAACGTACCGATGGCACGCTGCTCCATGAAAACAAGTTTCCAGTTATCGTACCTTAGAGCTACCAGGTCGCCGTCATCGGAGAAGTAAAAGAACTCAATGCGCGGGGATTTCTTCTCCTTTCCTGTAAGGTATGGGAGCAGGTTATAGCCGTCAAGATGCACCCTGAAAGTTTTGTCCCCTGCTTTGTAGCCTTTTTTGAGCTTTTCCTTAATATCCGGCTCTCCGGCTGCTGCAAGGAAAGTTGGCAGCCAGTCAAGGTGGCTCACCATCTCATTAGAAATCATGCCTGCCGGAATCCTGCCAGGCCAGCGTACTGCCTCAGGAACGCGGAAAGCCCCTTCCCAGCAGGAGTTTTTCTCGTTTCTGAACGGGGTCATGGCTGCATCGGGCCAGGTGTTCATATGTGGGCCGTTGTCCGTGCTGTAGGCAACGATGGTATCCTCTGCGATGCCAAGTTCGTCCAGCAAATCCAGAAGCATTCCCACCTGCCGGTCGTGTTCGATCATGCCGTCGTGGTATTCCGACTGCCAGCGCCCTGATTGCCCCCTTATCCTGTCCGGGATATGGACCCGGAAGTGCATCCAGGTGGTATTGAACCAGACAAAGAAAGGCTTGCCGGCCGCGTGCTGGCGCTTGATAAATTCGATGGCTGCCTCCAGAAACTCCAGATCTACGGTTTCCATGCGTTTTCTGGCCAGCGGGCCGGTGTCTTCCATGTGCCCGTCGGCATAGCTGTGGATTACCCCCCTGGGAGCATAGTTTTTCCGGAAATTGGGGAAGTCCTCCTCAGGAGGATAATCGGAGTTTTCAGGTTCTTCCTCGGCATTCAGGTGATAGAGGTTGCCAAAGAACTCGTCAAACCCGTGGTTGGTGGGCAGGTGTTCATCCCTGTCACCAAGATGGTTCTTTCCGAACTGTCCCGTGGCATATCCCTGAGCTTTTAACAGTTCGGCGATGGTCGGGTCCTCGGACTGTATCCCTACCTTAGCCCCTGGCATGCCCACTTTGCTCAGCCCCGTCCGGAAAGCGCTCTGCCCGGTGATAAACGAAGCTCTTCCGGCAGTGCAGCTCTGTTCCCCATAAGAGTCGGTGAACCTCATGCCTTCGTTAGCGATCCTATCGATGTTGGGCGTTCTGTAGCCCATCAGGCCGTCGCTGTAGCAGCTGAGGTTGCTAATTCCTATATCATCTCCCCAGATGACCAGAATGTTCGGTTTCTTTTCTGCCATTCTTAACCCCCCTGGAATATATTGGTTGATTGATTGGTTGATTGATTGGTTGATTGATTGGTTGATTGATTGGTTGATTGATTGATTGATTGATTGATTGATTGATTGGTTGATTGATCGATTGATTGATCGATTGATTGATTGATTGATTGATTGGTTGATTGATTGGTTGATTTATTGGTTGATTGGTTGATTGATAAATATCTCAAATCAACACTTTTTAGCAGTCTTCAGGTGCTTAATTGAACAAAATACGAATTTTTTCTTCTCTACTCCCCACTTTGTTCCTTTCAGAATCGTACAACAGGTCCGGACTGTGGCTGATCCCTATTCTTTATCTGCTTCCGGTCCTTCCTTTCAGGTCCGTTTTTCTTGAGACCGTGACAGCGTTTGAACTTGAGCCCGCTACCGCAGGGGCAGGGATCGTTTCTTCCTGCCCGGGCAAAAGCGTCTTCCAGAGCCAGGACCCTCATCACCTCTGGTGCCGGGTAGCCCCTGCGTATAAGGCCTGTCATGATCTGCATCGGAAAGTCGATGTGTCGGAAGAAAGCTTTCCAGCCTTCGCAGAGGTAGTTCAGTCCCGGTTCCCCGTCCGTGGTTGTCAGGAAACGGTTTTTAGGACATTCCCCCATGCAGGCAAAGAGCACATCACATTCCCGGCATACCTGTGGGAGAGTGTCTCGTTTATCCTGCCCGAATTTGTACTGCTTTTCCGAAGCTGCAAGCTCGCCTATCTCTTTCTCCATAATATTTCCCAGCAGGTATTCCGGCTCCACAAAATGGTCGCAGGAGTAGAGGTCCCCGTTGTGCTCCAGGGCAAGTCCCATACCGCATGTTTCCTCAAAAACGCACATGCATGAAGGCATCCCCAGCCATCTACGTGCAGAAGCTTCAAAAGTCTGCACGAAGACCCTTCCCACATCATTTCTCACCCACTCGTCAAAAATAAGGCTCAGGAAACTTCCAAACTGTTCGGGCTGCACTGAGCGGTCCGAAACCGTGTTTCCCTTCTGGTAAAGGGTCTTTCCCTCCTCATTGATTCGCTCTACGACCGGAATAAATTGAATCCAGTCTGTCTTTGCTTCATCCCGCAGGAAGCGGTAGACCTCAAGCGGATAATCGGCATTTCTGCGGTTGACAGTGGTCAGGACGTTATATTCCACGCCGTGTTTTTGCAGGAGCCGGAGCCCCCTCATGACCCGGTCAAAACTCCCCTCGCCCTTTTTGTCCACCCTGTAGGCGTTGTGAAGTTCACGTGGGCCGTCGATGCTGATCCCTATGAGAAAGTCGTTTTCCTTAAAGAACAGGCACCACTCGTCATCCAGCAGCGTGCCGTTGGTCTGCATTGTATTTTCAAATGTCATTCCCGGCTTCCTGTACTTTTCCTGCAGCTTGATGGCGCGCCGGTAAAAGTCGATTCCCATCAGGGTAGGTTCGCCCCCCTGCCAGGCAACGGTCACCTGCGGGCTGCGGTGGACTGCGATAAGCTGCCGGATGTAGTTCTCCAGCACTTCATCTGACATTCGGAACCTGCTGCCTGGATAGAGCAATTCCTTGTCCAGAAAGAAGCAGTAGGAGCAGGCCAGGTTGCAGATTGCCCCGGTAGGCTTGGCCAGCACATGGATTCTGGGAGGCAGATAGTGTTGTGTCATTTAACACTTCCTCCCGGTGCCGGGATTCCCCAGCTCGAATTTGAGCTCCATGCTTCGAGCCACGATTCTGATCATGATCTGGACCATACCTCGGGCCATGCTTCGGGCCACTATTCGGACTTCGTAAGGTCTGCCTGTATTTTCTGTCATTTGAAATTCTCCTTTTGTCCCGTGCATCCGGACCATCTACTCCTCTGCAAAAACTCCCTCCTGACGTAAGCGGTGCACCGTCTGTATCACAACTGCCGTAAGCGGCACGGCCAGTATCATGGCCAGGGCTCCCCCGACAACGCCGGCTGCGATTGTGACCAGGAACACGACTAGCGGGTGAACCTTGAGAGTAGTCCCCAGCGCCCACGTATTTATGGCATTCTGCAGCGCCCCGTTGGATATGGTCACCGCCACCGCAATAATCAGCGCTGTTTCTGCTCCCCCGGAACCAAAGGCGATAATCACGGCAAAAGCGCCGCCAATGAAGGCGCCTATGTAGGGAATAAATGAAGTAAAAAAGTAGAGGATGAGAATCGAAGCCACCAGGGGCACCTTGAGGATAATCAGGGGCACGGCCACCACGATCGCCGTAATCGCTGCGGTGATCGCAGTGCCCCGAAAATAAAGCCGTATGGAACGGCTGATGTCGGCAACGATAGCCGTACCGGTCCCGGGTTTTAAGTTGAATTGCCGGGCCAGCCAGACCTCTATTTCAGGCCCGTCCCGCAGGATGAAAAAGAGGATGAACACACTGAAATAGATCCCTATCAGGAGTGCTGCAGCACTTGAAAACGTGCTACCGAGGAGCCCGATAATGCCCTGGCCCAGCGCAGGCAGGGCATCTGCGATTGCGGCGCTGATAGAATCGAGGGCCTCTTCCTCGACCTGGAACTGTAGCAGCCAGGCTTCCAGGCTGGCCCAACCGGCTTCGAGCTGGCGGATGATCTCGGCTCCCTGGTCAATGAAACCCTTTACCAGGATAAAGAATAGGGCGGTGGCACCCAGAAATATAAACAGCATGGTCAGCACCGTGCCGACAATGCGGGGAACCCGCCGCCGCTCAAGCGTGTCCACAAGAGGCCGAAAGACAATGCCAATCACCACCGCAACGAGCAGCGGGACGGTGATACTGCTCACGGTCGCAATGACGCTAAGGACGGTGCTGGCGGCGAGCACGATGCCCAGGAAGAGCCAGCTAACCACACCTGCGCGGCGCAGCCAGTACGGTGCGCTCCGGGCAAAGTCGCTTCGAAGTTGTTTGTCCGTAATGTTTCTCCCCCCGGGGTAGGGTTGGCAGTTCCCAGGTTACCGGATTGCCTGCCGGTCCCCCATCCGAACATGTCATCCGTCCTATCTTCACTGCCTTGCCATGACCATGCGGGTCTCGGCTTCCTTGTCCTCGATAAGCTCCCCGCTCACATCCACGGTCACACTGTAGATCTTCCCGGTGAACTCAAAGGGAGGCTGGTAGTCAGGTGTGACCGGAGCTCCGGGAGCCGAGCCACAGGTAATTCCGCTTGTCAGTCCAATTATAATCGGAGTCGTCACGGGAACCTCAACCTGGCCTACTAATTTTCCGTCTATATAGAGCTGAGCTCTGCCTGGTGAACCCATGCCCTTTGCCACATCCGGCTTACCGGTAACTTCGAACTCAAAGCGGAGTTTATGCCTACCCTCCGGGACATTTTCCACGGACTCGATATGATAGAGGGTCCTGGCTACGTAGTTGTGAACCCAGTGTAGCTTTCTACCTTTGATGTAGAAAGAATATCCTCCGTCGATACCCCCGTGGGCAAGCAGGACTCCTTCAGCCCCTCCCGGAGGAATCTCAACATCGGCAGTGATGCTGTGCGGGCGGTTGAGGACCCTGACCGCTGCATTCATGGGCACGACCTGGGTCCCGGGATAATATGTGTAACGTGTCCTTTCGGCGGCAATCTGAGGCCTTTCGTCGGCAAGGCGCAGCACTCCGCGGGCATCGATAGGTAGCACGTTGTATTTTCCGGCTTCCACGTACCAGGTGGCAATCATCTCGATCAATTTCGGCCGGTTTTCCGCAGCCACATTATGGTTCTCGGTCCAGTCCTTCTCTATGTGGTAAAGTTCCCAGCCTTTTGCATCCAGTTCGGTCAGCTTCCCTGCCGGGATCGGTTCACCGAAGGACATTCCTGCTTCGGTGAAAGAAGGGCCCGGCCACGGGCAGACGGCACGCCAGCCTTCATGGTAAATGGAGCGGTGCCCCATCATCTCAAAGTACTGGGTGTGGTGCTTTGAAGGCGCACCGGCATTATCGAAGCTATCTTCAAAACTGAAGCCTTCGATGGGCGCCTGGGTCACCCCTTTGATAACCGTCAGTGGCTCAATTCCCAGGCACTTCAGGACTGTGGGCACCATGTCAATAGCGTGGGCGTACTGGGTGCGGACCTCGCCCCTGCTCATCATTCCCCGGGGCCAGTGGACGATGAAAGGGTCGCTGATGCCGCCGCGGTATGTTTCTCGTTTCCAGCGGCGGAAGGGTGTGTCTCCCGCCCAGGTCCAGCCCCAGGCATAGTGGTTGTAAGTTTCCGGGCCCCCCAGCTTGTCCAGGGCTGCGAGGTTCTCCTCAAGCGATTCGGGTACATTATTGAAGAACAGGTTTTCGTTGACTGATCCCGTCGGGCCGCCTTCGGAGCTGGCCCCGTTGTCGGAAATCACCATGATCAACGTGTTATCAAATTCGCCAATGTCTTTCAGGAACTGCAGCAGCCTTCCAATATGGTAATCGGTATGTTCCAGAAATCCGGCAAAGACTTCCATCATGCGGGCGTAGAGCTTCTTCTCCTCAGGTGAGCATTCATCCCAGGGTTTGACATCCGGGTCGTGACGGGATAGTTCGGCGTCTTTAGGGACTATGCCCAGTTCCTTTTGCCGGGCAAAGGTCTTTTCCCTGTAAGCTTCCCAGCCATCATCGAACTTGCCTTTGTATTTGTCCGCCCATTCTTTTGGGACATGGTGAGGGGCATGCATGGCTCCGGTGCAGAAGTACATGAAAAAGGGCTTGTTGGGTGCGACCTGCTTGGCGTCGGCAATGAACTGGATGGCTTTGTCCGCCAGGTCCTCATTCAGGGTGTAGCCCTCTTCGGGAGTTTTGGGAGGGTTAACGGAGTGGTTGTCGTAAACCAGCTCAGGATAATACTGGTGGGTTTCGCCTCCCAAAAAGCCGTAAAAGCGCTCGAATCCCCTACCTAGAGGCCAGCGGTCGTAGGACCCTGCTGACGAGATCTGGTCTGCAGGTGTCAGGTGCCATTTGCCCACGGCATAGGTGTTGTAGCCGTGCTCCAGAAGCATCTCCGACAAAAACCCATTCTCAAAGGGTATGTAACCGTTGTAGCCGGGATAGCCTGTTGAGCCTTCGGTGATGCAGGCCATGTTGTTCGAGTGGTGGTTTCGCCCTGTCAGGATGCAGGTGCGGGTGGGTGAACACAGCGCCGTAGTATGCATATTATTGTAAACAAGGCCTCCCTCCGCAAGGCTGTCCAGATTGGGTGTATTAATGGGTGAACCATAGCAGCCAAGCTGTCCAAAGCCTGTGTCATCCAGCACGATAAATAACACATTTGGTGTTCCTTCTTTAGCCCGGTTTGGTTCCGGCCAGGCGGGTTCTGACTGGTCTGCAGTCCTTCCTATGACGCCGGAGAAGGAGGTTCCGGGTTTGTATTCTTTTAATGGCATTTATCCTCCGATAATTGCTTGGATTTTCCGGAAAAAACATGAAAACAAAAATGGGGAAAGGAACTGACTTTTCGCTCCTCTCTCCTAATTCATTTTATTCAAGAATCGATATTTTCCTGTTTTACAGGCAGTTTCCGGGAATGCAGGTATCCCCGAGGTGGCGGTTTTCAGGTCAAAGCTTACATTGCCGGAGCTGCCTCTTCTTCTTCGGCGTACATTTCACGCATCTTGTCCTCTTCTTCTTTGGACAGGTTGGAAGCAATAATTTCGAACTTGAGGCCTTTGACAGCTTCTGCTACCTTATCGTGCACGGCATCGCTGGTCAGCAAAAAAAGTGCAGAAGTGCCTTCGGTCACTTTGCTGCGGATCGACTTGATGAAATCATCACTGATACCAATGTCAGCAAAGGAGCCTGACATCGCACCCAGCGCGGCCCCGACGACCAGGCCAAAGATCGGGACCAGGAAGATCAGGCCGAACAGCATGCCCCAGAATGCGCCGCTCAGTGCACCTACTCCAGTCATGCTGGTTAATTGTTTCGTTTTTGGCTTTTTTTTGCCCATAGGCCAGGAAACGATTGCTGCATCCTGCAGGGTGATCAGTTGCTTCTTGCTCAAATCCTCTACCACTTCAAGTGCATGTTCTGCACCGCCAGGGGTGTCAAATTTTAAAACGGTTAGAGTTGCTATATTCAAACCTCCTTTTATATTCACATTTTTTCTTTGTTGCTTTGTTTTTATGCCAGCTCGTTAATCAAGGTGGAACCGGCATCTCCACTATCGTTTTGTAATTCTTGAAAAAGCCGGGGTACCATGTCTTCTTCTCTGGCTTACACATTTTCTGCTGTCTTAGCAGCAGCATAGTAACCGGGAAAAAGCCTTACTCAAAGCTCACAAACCGTTTTGCGCCGAGGGTCGAGGAATAATCACTTCTGACAATCGCTTCTGATAGGGAAATTTACAGTATTTTTTCATTTGTTGTCCCATGTGGGTTTTATTAATGTGATCTCATAGGGTCTAATGATACTGATATTCTGCCATAGCCAGAGCTATTCAGAGCGAGATTAATTCCATTTAAATTTCTTTTTTGACTATTATCGGTTTGAACCTGAAGGCTTGAGATTCTTCAGGTGTCTTTTATAACGCCTAAAAACCACCTGCCAGGTATCTACCGTAAATTTTGATGCTGTTAACCCCCACTGAACCTTCGAGATCACTTCCCCCAAGCTCGATGTTCAATTATTCGCTTTATATAATTCTTCGTTTATACATATTATCCTATGCATGTTGATTTATTTTCTCGGGTCTGCCGAAATGGATTGCTCCTTTCTGTTGGAGAAAGGGGACTAGATAATAGATCTATCTGATCCGTGCAACATTATTCACTATCTGTGTCGTTCCTGTCACGCTCGACTCAGGAGAGCGGTCTTTCCCGCAAAAAAGCCCGAAAAGAAGATCGAAAATAAAAGTCAGCAAGCAAAAACTATCGAGGAAACCGTAATATCGAAGAAAGCGTAATATCGAGGAAACCGTAATATCGAGGAAACCGTAATATCGAGGAAACCGTAATATCGAGGAAACCGTAAGACCCAACAAAAAAGAACAAATCAAATTCTACTTGAAAAACACTCTTTGTCAAATCTCTTTTTTATTTCCCTCTTTTTTTCAGGGCCGCCAGACAAGCTGGCGGAGGCGCTTGTATTTACCTGTGAATTGAATATCAGTTTCCGGGATTAAGGAAAGTATTCTCTCAGCCCCCGGGACATTTCTCCAATGTATTGTTTCTCTTTATTGCTGTGTTGTTTTGTCGGGCACTTTTTATCTGGCTGGCAGGCTGGCCCAAGCTCCGGGCGGCGCAGGGAAAGAAAACTGAAAGCTTCCAGCTCCGGGTACCGGAATAGATCAACTGATTAATCAGGAATCACCTGAATCTCTGCCCAGTCTGGAAATTTTCAGCTCATTTTCCTGGTCAGAAATATGAACAATGATGTCGGAAGAAGGCATCAATATATTCGCATTTATCAGGGCTTTATATATTGCCGTGTTGAGCTTGTCCTCTGAAACCCTGGTTTCCACGTAATTTTCTATCCAGCACCTGGCTTTGAACTCCACTCCTGATCCGGTAAACCTGAGTAAGAGAGCCTGTACAGGTTGTTCGTGCATGATCCAGTCTTCATGCTTCATAGCCTCAATAATCAGGTTTCGTACGTACTCGATATCCGGGCCATAGGATACAACTACATCGGTCTCTACACGGAACATCTTGCCGGGTATGGAATAATTGGTGATCATATCCAGGCCGATAACAGAGTTTGGAATTACTACCAGACGATTATCCCTGGTAAGAATACGAGTTGACCGCCATCCGATCTCTATCACATCTCCCCAGGTATCGAGTTTTTCGATTTGAATCCGGTCTCCGATCCGGAAGGGGCGGTCAATGAGAAGCATGATCCCGGTTATTATATCCGCGAGCGTCGTCTGGGCTGCAAGGCCAACTATTACTCCCCCGATACCTAGGGCAGTAAGTGACGCAGTAAATGCGGCCCCGGTGATCCCGAAATGTCCAAGAAGCACAATTATGGCCAGAAAACTGAAAACCAGCAAAAATATGTATTGTATGGAGCGCACAACTCTCTGGTCGATTTCTTCCCGATCCCGCAGGGGCACCCGGGATATGTACCAGTTTGAAGCAATGGATATGAGGCGAAAAATAATGTAGACCCCTATACACCAGTAAAGAAGAAAGAAAAGGTCATCCGCGAATCCTGTATAGAGCCCGACAGATTCACCGAACAGCCTTACTATGGCTTGCATGCCCCGCAGAATAATATAAAGGACCAGTAGATTTTCTAAAAGGCGGAGAATCCTATCGTCAGCTTTTGTTTTTGTCTTTTTGATTGCCGACCAGACCAGGTGCTTCAGGATTAATCGGCTTACTATTATGGCTCCTATTGTCAGTCCCAGAATAACGGCCAGCTTCAAGAGAATTCCGCCGAGGGGCAGCATCTGTTCAATCTCAACCATTTTACATTCCTCTCCGGCCCCGTACTGTCCCTGCAACAGAATCTTCAGGTATATTCCTTCGAATCTATCTTTTTAAGTCAGAATCCTCTTCTGCTGCCTGATCCCCTGCATTCCGGGTAATGAAAATAAATAAAAAACAAGTAACTTTGAACCTTCGCATATCCACTACCGTTAAAAAGACCGAAAATGAAAGCCCTATCGTCCGTTTTCTTCCGGGTTTTCGGTACTGATCCGGAGCAGAGTATCAGGTCTTAAAACATTCTTAAAACCGGCATTTAAGTTTTGGTACTTTTCAGGGTGTCGCTGCTGCCATTCCAGGCTTCTTTTCCTCTGCAAATTTAACCGCTTCTGCCAGTTCCTCTCCAACTAGAGCAAGTAGTTCAGGTGTTATCATGCCCTGGGAAACCAGCACTCCCCCAGCTTCACGGATCGCTTGTTTGAGATTCTTTGCCCAGAGGTGTTCGATGATAAGGATGGCAGCGGCAGTACCTTCCGGGATTGCATCGGTTACCTCCAGAATATCTTCTTCGGTAATTCCGTAGTTTTCCTGGGCTGCTGCCAGGGCTCCTTCTTCAATGCCTCTTATAGCTCCCTCTTCACCTGCGGCTCCAAATCCGAGAAGTCCTCCTACTACGGCCCCGAAACGCATTCTCTCCTCCTTGTCCAGTTGTGTGGTTTCCATATACTTGATGTTTCCATTTTCGTCTTTCCATACGAACAGCAGGTCAATGAGCCTGATCATTCCTTTTTCCATGACTGACCCAAGTTCACGCCGGATCTGGCCGTGGAAGTCCGGGTTCTCGAATACGATAACTAAGAGCTGCATAGGTCCATACATTACTTCGGTCATTTGTTTTCCCCCTTTTGAAGTTCTTCTTCCTCTTCTTCTTCCTCTTCTTTTTCCTCTGCTGCCTTGTTCTCCGTTTACCTTCTTTCCGTTTACACGTTCCTCATTGAAGGGACAAGAGCTATCCGGATAAGCTGCGAAATCTCTTCACATTTCCGGCGGCTATCTTTCTTTTCCCCCTTATCCGGAAATCAGTACCTAAAAACAGTTTTAGCAGCATTAGCAATGCGATATATAAAGTCCGGTTTATATATAATTGAGCACATATAAAAATGCACTTAAGATCAAAATTTGCCGGAAAGCAGGGAAGATAGATCTAAATTCCGCAGGCTGAAAACCCCCTTTCTTCAAAAATCTCAGGATTCATTATTGTTCGCGTTTTCCTCATCCTGACCTCTATCCCCACTTGATTCCATCAGTTTAGCCATCAAGTATGTTTCGTCGGAACTTTCCAGAATTATCTTTACAACTATTGTAAGGGGTACGGCAATCAACGCACCTGCAGCTCCCAGTATGAAAGACCAGTAAAACAGGGAAAGAAATACAATCGTGGGAGATAATTTAAGGCCTTTTCCTGCAAGGGACGGGAAAAGAACATTTTCCACGAGCATATTGATAAGACTAATACCGACAAGGACCGCCACTGCCCCAACAGGCCCATACTTGAACAGGCCAAGGAGCATAGGTGGTACAGCGGCCAGATAAAAGCCCAGGTAAGGTATATAACCGAACAGGAATGTCAGGAATCCCCAGAGAAGAGCAAAATCTATACCCCCAATAAAGAGCAGTATGGCAGTTCCAATTCCCCCAAGCAAATTGGTCTCAGTCCTCAGGAGCATGTAATTTATAACTTTGCTGCTTAATTCGGTAAACTTCGAAAGACGGACTGGTTGATCTTCAACTTCTTTTTGAACCTTTTCTGGCGCACTTGCAGAATCCAGAAGTAAAAACGTTGTCGTGATAACAATGAGCACAATTGTTGATCCGGCACCTAAGGCCCCTGAAATAATTTCCCCAGACACTCTGAAAGCAAATGCTGCAATATCGCGCAGGACCGATTCCACTGAAACTCCAGCTGCAGGCAAATATGTTGAAATACTGTTCAGAATACCCTGCAACTGATTTTCATAGTTTGGAATCTGGTCACTGATCTGGATTAAAGAGTTTACAAACAGAACTGCGGTTCCAAAAAAAACAAAAATGAAAAACAGGATTACAAGAAAAACGCTAACTGTTCCAGGAACCCCTTTCCTCATGAGCCAGCGAACCAGAGGAGCAAAGATTAGAAAGGCAAAAAGAGCGAAAAAAACCGGTATCAGTATAGTTGAAATCGCTTTCATACCAAGTGTAAGAAGAACTGCAGCAGTGCTGTAAATTAGAATTTTGGCTGGCGTTGAACTGGTATTTGCATTTATATTTACATCCCCCAAGCTTTCTTACTCCGGATTTTTCTTTTGCTGCCTTTTTTGTTTTTCAAATTTTCATAGATCAACTTCCCTGTCTTGCTCTCTAATTTCCATGCATTTCAATTGAGAAGAATTAAAAATCAGTAACTTCGCATCCTGTCTTTTTAGCTACCATTTTAATAAATGAAGAAAGTAAAGACTCCAGCTCCCCCATCTAAAGAAAGAAGATAAAAACCCCAATCTCCTTTCATTTTTTAATTAAACTATTAAGTCACTGAATGGACACAATATATGTATAAATCCCGGAATATATATAAATTAGCATATATAATTTTAGGATTTTCTCTTCTATATTTCCTTATTTTCTTTTTCCCACTTTCCTTTTTCCCACTTTCCTTTTTGCCTCTTTTCTCTTTATTTCGTGTTCTCCCTGGAGTTTTTTAGCACGCCTTCGGTAGCGGTAAAGCCCTGACGTGCAGGCAGTTCCTTCACTTCCATTCTTTCCGGCGCATCTTCTGGAAGTGCAGCTACTATCCGTGAATACCATTCGCCTGCAGGGCCTGCGGAAATTCCGTGGGCAAAAATACTTATGAGGACTGTGGTGATCACGACAAGAACTATCGTTTCAAGCCCCGGAATCCCTTTTGCCTCTTCCACAGCAATGAGCAGAAGGACGACCGATGCCAGGCCTCTCGGGCCAAACCAGCCAAGGAAGAGGACGGTTTCGCGGTGCAGACCCGCACCAATCAGAGAGATTGCTACAGGGACCATACGAATTACAGTGAGGCTCAGTACTGCATAAACGACCTCAGACAAACCGATGGCTGGAAGCCTTGTTGCGGTTACGACCCCGAATATGAAGAAAACTGCAAGGCTCAGGATACTCCCTTCGGCTTCCGTAAGAATGATCTCTTCCTCCTCGACCTTTCTGCCCATAGCCCCGCTTGCCATTCCCGCTAAAAAAGCCGCTATGAATCCGCTTCCTCCCAGCGTATCGGCCACAAGCCAGGAGATGATGGCAAGTGCCAGAAATTCGATCCTGCGGTAAAGCGTGGAAGTCCATCCTGCCCTGATAGCCCTGCCGGAAAGCCATCCTCCAAGCAGACCCAGTGTGATACCGACCAGAGCTCCATACCCTATCTGTTCAATTGTTAGGGATAAAATAGTAGCTATCGGCTGGTTAAGTTCCTCTCCTTTAGCCAGTGTAAGGAAGAAGATGAAAAGAGGAATTGCTCCCCCATCGTTGAGCCCGCTTTCGATGTTTAGGCTCTGTCGGATCCGGACAGGTATTTTCGGGTTGCTTACGATAGGCTGGCCCAACCCGGCATCTGTAGGGGCAAGAATAGCTCCCACGAGTGCAGCTTCGGCAAAGTTCAGGTCCAAAAATATGATCGCAGCAGCAACAGTCCCTGCGATAATAATAAGGGGCAGGGCAAAAAAGAGGAGGCGGTTTTGCAGACCTTCCTTCTGGCCCAGTGACCTCAGTTTGATCCTGGAAGCATCGGCGAACAGTGTGAGTACCAGAGCCACCTCAGCTACCTTGAGGATGAAACTGCTCCCTTCTGGAAATTCTACCATGTCGAGCCCTTCAGGGCTGAGCAGCATTCCGGCCGCAACAAAAATTATCGGGGTAGTGACAACGGTTTTAGAGATTCTTTGGGAGACAAGGCTATAAACAAAGAGTAGTGCAGCAAAGGCAATGACAAAGCTTGTTGTTTCTGCTGTCGTGGAAATTCCTTCTGCTTTCGGGTGCAGACTGTCACTTTTGCGCCATCAGTTTTTTGAGCTCTCAGCTGCTTTTTTGCATCTCCCCTTCACCTTGCCGGTTCCGTGGAAGTTTTTTCTGGGATACTGTCAGGGAGAACCCCATGCCCAGTATGCTGGTAATCACGAAGATCAGTGTGGCAAGGACGCCTACAGTCTCAAGGATATTCAAAAAAGAGGTGGTTTCACCCATTCTTTTCTCCCCTCTTTCCCCATTTTTCAAACCTCTCCCTTCAGTCGTGTGCCATCTGGTCAACAGCCACAGTAATCGCCAGGATTAGAGCAGCATCCTGTCCGGGAGAAATCTCCACTCCATAGGTATCTCTTATCCGGAACCACTTTTTGGAGACCTCTGCAACTTTATTTCTTCCAGCTTCAATCTTGTATTCGTGGTCCAGAATATTGCCCTGCACATTCATTTCAGGACCATTTGCGACTTCAACTTTCCAGCGGTCGCGGAGAGGCGTTATCAGGGCTTTTTTTATTGTTGCGGCTGTTTTGCCGTCCCCATCCTGGATTTCCAGCGTATCCCTGATCCTGAGTAGCTTCTCCTTGAGTTTGTACAGCTCGTGTCCCTGCACATCCTTGATGATCAGGGTGTCGCGAATACGGAGAGCTTTGCCGTCAACATAGAATGCCCTCTCACCAGCCTCATTTTCGATCCAGTAGTCATCCCCTATGGAAATGAGTTTTTCGTGCATTTTGTAGCGTTGTGTGCTTTCTGCTCCTCGGCCTCTGAGACCGCCCAAGATCCGTCCCATTAAAAATCACTCCCTTTTTATTGTATTCCATGTCTCTTCCCTTGTTGAGTATATAAATATAAATGATATATATTCAAATTGATTTATAATTTGGCATCAATACATGACTTTTTTCCGATCACATAGCTTTCCTGTAAATTTCAATTACATCTTCTTTTGAGAGCTCTCTTGGGTTTGTAAGCCGGCAGACATCCTGCATGGCATTTTCCGCCAGCAGTTCGAGGTCTTCTTCCCTGGCTCCGAGCTCTTTCAAACCTGAAGGAATTCCACTGTCGGATGCAAGCTTTTTGATTGCTGCTATGGCTTTGTCTGCGGCTTCTTCAGGGCTCAGGCCCTCAACTTTTTCTCCCATTGCCTTTGCGATATCAGCAAACCGTTCAGGACAGACCTCCTTGTTGTACATTTCCACATAAGGGAGGAGAATTGCGTTGCAGACGCCGTGCGGGAGGTTATATAATCCGCCGAGCTGGTGGGCCATGGAGTGCACGTAGCCAAGGCTTGCGTTGTTGAAAGCAATCCCTGCAAGATATTCGGCATGGGCCATCATGTCTCTTGTCCTTACATCTTCCCCGTGGGCAACGGCTTCTGGCAGGTATTTTGAGATTAGCTCTATTGCCTTGATAGCAGCCGCATCGGTGGTCGGAGTAGCCATGGTGGAAACATAGGCTTCAACTGCATGGGTAAGGGCGTCCATCCCGGTAGCAGCCGTAAGCGCTGGTGGCATACTGACCATCAGTTCAGGGTCGTTGACTGCCACGTCGGGTGTGATGCGGGGGTCAACGATTGCCATTTTGATGTGCCTTTCCGTGTCCGTGATAATTGTAAAACTCGTCATCTCGCTTGCGGTACCGGCAGTTGTATTTACCGTGATAAGCGGAGGAATTCCTTTAGTAACTTTCCCGATGCCTTCGTAGTCGTTAATCATCCCCCCGTTTTTAGCCACAATCCCAACGGCTTTTGCACAGTCCATCGGGCTTCCCCCTCCGACAGCAACTATCATGTCGCAGTTTTCTTTTTTGTATATTTCTGCCCCTTCCATAGCCGAGCTGTCTGTAGGGTTCGGCTCTGCTCCTGCAAAGATTGCTGCCTTCAGTCCTGCAGCTTCAAGGATCTTCCGGATATCCCCCGCAAGCTCCTCTCCATGCCTGCTCTTCCCGGAAACGATCAGGGCTTTAGTACCCCCAAGTTCTTTTGCCTGTTTGCCTATTTCTTTTACACAGCCAGCCCCCATAAGGGCTATTTTTGGGTTCAGATAGGTATATGTCATGTTTTCAACTCCTTTTAACAACAGTTTTCAAATTCCCCAAAATTTTATAAAAAACAAAATATTAATTGATACAACTTTTTCCCGGCAGCTAATAAAGTTTTGCTCCTGGGCAGGGGGGTTCAAAGCTAAGGGAAAATATGCGAAGAACAAAAAGAACCCAGGGAAAGAATCTTTCAGTTTTTTTCTCTCTGTGCCGCCCAGGCCTCGGCCTCCCCGCCAGTCCATAAAAACAATCTATAAGCCAGTATCGCAATTGAGAGAGACAAATATTGAAGGAAATAGCCACAGGACTAAGAGAATGCTTTCCTTTACCCCAAAAACCTTTTTTTAACCCAAATAAATATAAATGCCTCCGCCAGACAAGCTGGCGGCCCTGCAAAAAGAATGAAAAAAGATTTGAAAGAAAGATAAGGCCGAAACTTATGTCGGTTTGATCTGTTTGGTTCTCGCTCTTACTCACAAGCGTCCTCAGCGGCTTTTACTTTTCGAGTTTTATATTCTTTTTACTTTCTGAGTTTTAGATTCTTTCTTCTCTTCACTCCTCTTCTCTTTTCTTCTTTCTTTTCTTTTTGGGAAAGACCGCTCTCCTGCGTCGAGCGTGACAGAAACGACACAGTACAGTGAATAAGGTTATACGGATCAGAAAAATCCATAAGTTAGTCCTCTTGAGCGCAGCGAAAAGGACCGCAGGCTGTTTTACTTGCAGTGCAACTCCCAGGAAATCTTCGATTTCCTGTGAGCCCGAATCGCAATTCGGGCGAGACTTGAACAGAATGCAAAGATGAATCAATAGCGCGCAGACACGGATTGTTTTTTCCAAACGTGCAGCTATTTAAGAATTCAACCCTAATTAAATATACATGAGTGGGGGCAGGCTTGGAGCAGATTTTCTTTCAACGTATGAAGAGGGAATAAAAAGAGAATGGATTATAGGCAACGGGCTTGGAGGATATGCTTCTTCTACAGTCATCGGGGCAGGGACCAGGACTTACCACGGACTGCTTATAGCAGCTCCGGAGAATTCTCCGGGGAGGCTTTTGGTGCTTTCTTCCCTTGATGAGGAAATCTCAATCGATGAAGAAGTCTACCGGTTTGCTACCCATAAATATCCGGACAATATTTGTCCTGCGGGCTTCAATTACCTTTCCGAATTCACTCGTAACCCATTTCCCCTCTGGGTTTACCAGCCCGGTGATTTTGTCTTAAAGAAAAAAGTCTTCATGGTCCATAATAATAACACAACCTTCGTTCTCTATGATATTACATCCGAAAAAGAGGGAGCTTTGCTAAGAATTTACCCTCTGGTAAGCTCAAGAGACTTTAATCTTACTGCTCGCTCAGGATACCTTTCCTTCTTTCAGAGAGCTGGTCCTGCGGGAGTAGAACTGGCAAGTTCCAATGGTTTTACTTTTTCGCTTTCATCCAATCTCCAGTACCATGCTGAACCAAAGTGGTACTATAACCTGGAGTATGATGCTGAGAAGAACCGGGGACTTAACTTTCAGGAGGATATCTTTAATCCGGGTTATTTTGAAAGCACACTCGAACCGGGGACTTCCCGCTTTTTTATTGCTGCTTCAACAGGAGATATTTCTTCTCTTACTCTCGAGAAAGTTGATAAACTCTATACAAGGGAAGCAAATCGGCAGAACCTTCTTGTTCTCGATTCGAAGCTTACTGAGCCATTTGCTCTCAAACTTCTCAAGGCAACTGACCCTTTTGTAGTGAAAAATCACTTTACAGGTGAAAACACGGTTATTGCAGGATATCACTGGTACTCTGACTGGGGAAGAGATGCCATGATTTCTCTGCCTGGCCTGTTTTTAATTTCTTATCGGTTTGATGAGGCAAAGTCCGCTCTCAAAAATTTTGCCCGGTATTGTCGGAGAGGCTTGATCCCCAATACTTTTCCGGCTTTCGGAGGAGATCCGGTTTACAATACAGTGGACGCTTCTCTCTGGTTTATTCATGCTCTGGACCGCTATTTCGCATATACGAAAGATTTCCTTTTCCTCTCGGATATCTGGGATACTGTAGGTGATATTATAGACAATTATTGCGAAGGCACAGATTTTGGAATTGGCCTGGATTCTGATTGTCTTATTCGGCAGGGACCTCAGCTAACCTGGATGGATGCTAAAGTAGGGGAATGGGCGGTGACCCCAAGAGCAGGTAAAGCCTGTGAGATAAATGCTCTCTGGTATAACGCCCTGAAAACTGCTTCTTACATGGGTACTCTTCTCGGCGAAGATATTTCCTTATATGAAACTCTTGCAGCCGGGATAGCTTCGAATTTTGAAAATGTTTTCTGGAACCCGGAAACTAACTGTCTCTTTGACCTCGTATATCAGGATGAGGCCGGAAACCAGGTTAAAGACCCTGCAATCCGCCCTAATCAAATCTTTGCTGTCTCGCTCCCTTATACTATGCTTTCTCCTGAAAAAGAAAAAGCGATTGTAGACAGAGTTGAAAAAGATCTTTTGACTCCATTCGGGCTCAAAAGTCTATCGAGTGATCACCCATTATATATAGGACAGTACCGTGGAGACGCCCTTACCAGAGATACGGCCTACCACAACGGGACAGTCTGGCCCTGGCTCCTCGGGGCCTATGTGAAAGCTTACCTGAAAGTCCATAATTCTTCGAAAAGCAGCCTTGAGACCATGCGGGCTCTTCTTGAGGGCTTTGATACGCACCTTGAAACCGCAGGTATCTGCACCATTTCTGAAGTGTTTGATGGGGACTATCCTCACTCTCCAGGTGGGGCTATTGCCCAGGCCTGGAGCGTTGCAGAAATTTTCAGGGCATACGTAGAAGATGTGCTTGGGATCAAGCCTTGAAAAAGGAATTGTGTGTGCAGCCTTTAATAAAGGAATAATATTATCTATATGATCTGGAAGGGATATGGTGGGATGCCTGCAAAATAGGCTTATCCCCTCAGCCAGATCGTGAATATGGAATCTGATGCCGATTATTCACTGAAAAATCGTAAACAAAAGAATAACACCCAGGGATGATACGAAGCGATAAGCTTTTTAGCTAAGATAGCCGGCGTAATTGATGGGAAAAATCTCATATTACCTTAAGAAGTCAAAAATAGACCGAATTTGATGATTCATGCGGCTATATATCTCTAATCTATTCAATAAAGAGATAAGTTTATTAACCGTAGATAGTTATTGGGACTGAAATCACTTATAGAGAACAGCCACCTCTGAGATGATATCAATGGATCCACTAGAAAAAATTTTCGGGAAAACCGCACAGATGACAGTACTTAAAAACCTGATCGAAAACCAGAATGAACCAACCTACCTTTCAGGTATAGCCGAAGCAACCGGATTGTCTCACTCCAGCGTATCAAGGGTCATCACACCTTTGGTCGAGTCAGGCGTTATCCTGGAAAAACCCCTCGGAAAGCAAATCCGCACTTTCCAGCTGAACATGGAAAGCGAGGCCGCAAATTTAATAGTAGATTTTTACAACAAAATCAACCAGATGATTAAGTCTGATTAATAAGAAGCACGGGAAGTTTAAATTCGAGATTAGACAGACTTATTAATCTTTCTTTCCAGGCTTTACATAGATATCGGACTTACGTATTGTAGGTTCAGGATATCTATTTTTTCTTTTTTACGTTACGAGCTGATTTTATAGCTTAAAATTTGAGCTTTGAATCTGAGCTTTGAATCTGGTATTTTGAGTGATTAATCGAGTTTCTGATAAGTAACCTACTTTTCGTAGTATTTTTTCGAAAATTAATATTTTCTCTGATAACTTGTTTAAAATATCTCCAAATAAAAGAGAATCAAATTGAAACTTGATGATAACTGAATGCTACCGTTTTTTGTCTTTAAACCATTATCTAGCCGTTTTAACTCCTGCATAAAAATCCAGGAAATTCACGTTAAGATTGAAAATCGATAGCAGAATAAAATAATAGCAGAATAAAATAATAAATGTCCAAAAAATACTGTATAAAGTGAGTCTTATATCCAATTTTTCCTCGGAAAGAGGACAAATTGTGTAGCCTTAATAAGGCTACCTGAACAGTTAAGTTTCATGTTATTTTTCTCTGTTCTATTGCGTAAGTTCTAAACGGTTAACTATACTTTCCTATGTTGATCTGGCTGCCATTTTCTCCCAACTCTTTTGAAGAAGTTACTGAAGTATGTCCTGCACCAATGCAAGGAGAGTTTGGTTTCAGGTGGTAATCATGTTTATTCCGGTTTACAAAGAGCGGATCTACATAGATGTCAGTGGTTGATGTGCAGTTCAGGTAGTTATCTGCAGAGTTATTGTACAGACAGTTATTTTCCAGCACAAAAGTATGTGTTTCAGAGAGATAATTGATTGCTGCATATCCTGTCCCATCAGGATTTTTTGTGCGCTTCTGGGTATTTACGATAATATTATTGCGGACAATTGTTGTATATCCTGTTCCTTTAGGTGAAAGATTGGGATGGCCTTCATATGTAGGATATATGTGAGTACCTGTAGGATACATGTGAATAACTGCAGAATGATATACACCGTCAAAGATATTGTTTTCAATGAGGGTATCATAAAATCCACTTGTTACTATGCCTCCAACCCAGTCAATACCCGGGTTTGTACCAGTATTATAAAAGATATTGCGATAAATGTGGACATTCTGTGCATCTTCCCTGGTATAAAGCTCTGACCAGCCTATCAACCAGATCGCGGGTCCATAAGTATTATGGATAGTATTGTTATAGACCTCCACATTATTGACTACACCTGTTGTTTTCTCAATCAGAATTCCAGGGCCGCCTGCACTCCAGTGGTAAAAGGAGTCGATTACATTATCATGGAATTTTACGTGGTTTGAGTTCAATACTCTAAGACCGCTGTCAGTCCTGCAGGTTATTTTATTGTTCCAGGCCTCTACATTCAGGCAATCGATAGCAAAAAGTCCATTATGCCCCAATTTATACACGTTGTTATTGTAAAACTGAATATTATAACCACGATTTGCTTTCAACCCTTCTCCATGCCCGTCATGCATGTACATGTCATGAACTTGAATGTCCCTGGAATTGAGGAAGTGGACCATATTGTAATATCCGAGTCCTTTCTTTTTGTCTTGATTATTGTCATGATTTCCGTCAATTTCAAATCCTTTTATAGCGACTCCATGGATTCCGGTATTGTTCATCTGCGTTATCAGGGGCTTACCTACTGGCCATTCCGCTTTGTCTTTAAGCTTAATTACGGCTGTAGGATCTCCTTCCAGGGTCGTATTATTTCCAATGAAAATACTATCTGAAATAACGTATGTATTTGGACCTTTCAAATGAACGGTTGTGAACAACGGATTTTCTGCAACATATTCAAGAGCTTGATTTATCTCTACCTGATCATCACTCCCATCACAGGTGAAGTTTTCACTTCCATCCCCCGCTACATAAACCGTCTTATCTGATGGTATGTATGAAGAATTGGACTATATGTTATGAAGAATGAATATCCCCAGTGAAATCACGAAAATTAGACTTAAAATGGAAAATCCTATTTTTTTCCTGTTTTGCAGTACGTACCTAAGATATTTTTCGTTCATTTTATCCCCTACTTTCTATTACAAACCTCAGTCTTGGAAATGTCTTGAAAGGAAATACTTACTCAAAGATGAATAAATAAACACATAATTAATCATTAGAAATATATTTAAGAATAATTATACATAAGAGTTTCAATAGAAACCCTTGTATCATATAATATTTTCTATATTTTAACGACTGAATAACTTTTTGTATAAACAAAGAGCAAGAAAGACGAAGTTTCTCCATAAGCTATAAGTGAAAAATGAGGATCAAAACTTAATAAATTAGGATCTACTGGTCATTCAAAAATATTTAAAGACAGTGTGGCGGAAGTTCTATAAATTCGAAGAAAAGGCATAACCCCATGAACTGTATACAAAATAGTAAAAATAGAATTCACTACTGTTTAGCTGAATCAAGTCATTCCATACTTTTTGATTTCAGGGATTATGCGGAACTGCAAAGTTAAGGGGTTTGGCTGCACTTTTTTGGACGCTAAAATCTTCATCCCTGATGAGTTCCTGTACCTTAAAATAACTTTTAAAGCTCACATATAGACTGAGTCGTATTAATAGGAATTTTCGATATAATCGGAATTTTCGTTTTTTTTGGTTTTGCAATAGAAGAAGGAGATATTATCCCTATTTAACAGAGTTTTTTGGTGAAACCGGAAGATAGGTAAATTATATTATTGATCCGGGAAATTTATAATATAATGGCTATAATGGGTGGAAGGGAAGTAGGAAGAGGGTCTCTGCAACTGGACATAGGTATAGTTGTATCAGGCCTTGGAGGGAACTCAAATGAGGAAAGGAATCAATTAAATGGCCTTTTTTCCTTTTCTGGCATCGATTTTGGACTCTATATCGGACCATCATATAATCCGTTTCGGACTATAGGGCCCAGTATCGGCATTGGTCTGGTCATAGGGTCGAATGGTTTTCTGGCTGCAAAATTAGGTATACATTTCAGAAGAGCGTTTGGTCTGGCTATGCTGTTTCCTATAGTTCCCATTTATGGTGTTACCGGAGCGAGCTTTTTAGCTGCGCTGCCTGTTTCAGAAGGAGTTAAAGCTGCAGCAACTGTCCCGTTACTGTTAGTACCAGCAGCTGTTGTATACCAGGACGATATCAAAAAATTACGTAAACGTGGGACAGAAATAGTAAGGAAATTGAGGTCGTATATTTCAGGATAACCAGTACTTCATGATATTAATTCTGAATATTGAGATTTTCGTGCTTCCTTTCCTGGAAGTTTCTGAGTTTTCCGTCTAATTTCACCAATCGACCTAACCATAAATATATATCGTTCTTATTCAAAATAGCCACTTGTGACCTCTGGAGAAACTGTGCGAGCGGAAATATTCATATCCGGAAGGGTACAGGGCGTGGGTTTTCGAAGGTTTGCAAGAAATGCTGCCGAGCGCTTTGGGGTGGACTGTAACCCTATAAACCTCAGGGATGGTAGTGTTTTTGTTCTCGCTGAAGGCAGGCAAGAAGCCCTCGAACTTCTGATAAACGAGCTTCGGAAAGGGCCTAATTATGCTCACGTAGAAGACGTTGATGTTACTTTTAAAGAAGCCCTGGGAAATGTGTACGATCTTTGAGATCATCTTTATAGCCTGTAATTTTTGCTCTGTAATTTTTGCTCTGTTCCTGAAAAAAGAGTATTCCATTGTGAACCTGGTTCCGGAAAGTCCTGATAGATGAAGCTCCAAAAAAACAATATATGAGAACTATACTCTTCTTATTACTTAAAATTTAAAATAAATTATTCAGTACTGATGAAAATTAATAAACGCTTTATAAATATCCAATAATCTTTGAAACTGACCACCATGTTTCTGAAACTCTTTTCCCTATTTCTGATTATTCCCATTGTTGAGATTTATCTCCTGATCACGATAGGGGGCATAATCGGAACTCTAAATACCATACTTATTATTTTGATTACTGCGACCCTTGGAGCTTACCTGACAAAAAGCCAGGGCTTTCGGGTGCTCCGCCAGATCCAGGAAGCAACAGGACAGGGCTATATGCCAGGAAATGAACTCCTGCACGGGCTCTTTGTATTGATCGGAGGTTTTGCCCTCCTGACTCCCGGCTTTCTGACTGATGCTATAGGATTTTCCATGCTAATTCCTCAGCTTCGAGAAATCTATGTGGGGATAGCAAAAGGGATCATCAGGAAAAAGATACAGCAGGGCAACTTCCAGATGCGGATGTATACGGATTTCAGGTAACCCGCAACCACAGAAGCGATAGACTAAATCTTCAAGGATGTAGACAAAACAGAATTAAGTGGAATCTGAAATAGTATCTGAAATAGTATCTGAAATAGTATCTGAAATACTATCTGAAATACTATCTGAAATAGTATCTGAAATACTATCTGAAAAACACTCTTTTTCACTTATATTCTGTTTCACACCTTTTTTAGTTTCATTATTTTTTGGGAATTAAGCTTCTCAGGATAGAAGCCCGAACACGTAAAGCAGCGCCGGCGCAAGAAAAACCGTAATCAAACCGGCAATCCCTATTGCAAGCCCGCTCATTGCTCCTTCGGTTTCCCCTATTTCTATTGCTCTTGTTGTCCCGAGAGCGTGAGCAGCTGTGCCGATTGCAATGCCGACTGCGACCCTGTCCTTTATACGGAAGCAGCGGCAGATGAATGGCCCAAGCACAGCCCCCAGGATTCCTGTTACTATAATTGCAGCCACTGTTATTGCAGGCAGGCCTCCTATCTGTTTTGAAATCTCTATTCCTATGGGTGTAGTCACGGATTTCGGGACAAGAGAATTGGTTATGGCTTTATCAAGCCCGAAAAAGCTGGAGAATATAAGAATGCTTGACATACCCGCAATGCAGCCTGCACTAATTCCTGTAATTATAGGGAGGGCATCGCTTTTCAGGAGCTGGATTTTTTTGTACAGGGGCACGGCAAGGACAACGGTTGCAGGCCCGAGGAAGAAGGAAATGTAGTCTCCGCCCACATTATAAGTCTCAAAATCTATCCTGAAATAAAGGAGGAAAAGAATCACAAGCACAAAGCCTACAAGAAGAGGGTTGAAGACCGAAGAACGGGTCTTCTTATAGAGCAGAGTACCTATCTGAAAAGCAACTAAAGAAATAAGAATTCCAAATAAGGGTGTATTGAGAAACTCATTCAAAAAACCAACCTGCACTTCAGCTCACCTCTTTCGTTTTTCTTTCGCGTGCCTGTATTCTTTCGGATGCCTGTATTCTTTCGGATGCCTGTATTCTTTCGGATGCCTGTATTTTTTCAGATGCCTGTGCTTTTTGAGGATTTTTCCCGACCGTAACTTTCCCTTTTCCGGAAAAAGCCATCTTCATCGACCTTCTCTGGAGGAACTTTTTGACAAACTCTACTGTCATCCCGGTTACACCCAGAATTATCACTGTTGAGATAATGGAAACCCCGATGACGGCGGTCAATTTTCCTTCAAGCACAGCAAAGCAGGTTATAAGGCTGACACCTGCGGGAAGGAAGAAAAAAGCCAGGTTATCGAGCAGAAAATCACTTATCCGGTCTATCATTTCGAGCTTAATTACACCTGTATACAGGCCGAAGAAAAGGATTAACATACCCAGGATATTGCCCGGAACAGGCAACACGAATGCTTTCTGAAGCAGCTCGCCCAGAAAATATATGCCAAGAATAATAGAAAATTGTTTTAGCAAAACCTTTTTTGCCTCCTGTTAACTGGAACCGGACTAAAGAAATCGAATTATAAATACCTTCGTAGTGATTGGAAAATTATTTGCAGTGTAATCCAGGTCGTCGGTACAACCTGATATTTTTTATTTTCAGATACTTTCCCCCATGTACGTTCCTTCAGATACTTTCACATTTCCGATACTTTCGCACCTTCATGATACAAACTGAAAGTTTTCAAAGGGCGCACAATAAATTCATATCGAGCAAACTCCTATTTTCCCTGGGGGTTCTGATGGGAGAGAAGCGCTTAGTATACATGGATCATGCAGCCACCACTTTCACAAAACCGGAAGTGGTTGAAACTATGCTGCCTTTTTTGAAAGAACATTTTGGGAATCCTTCTTCCCTGTACTCAATAGGGAGAGAAGGCAGGGAAGCCGTGGAAACCGCCAGGGAAAAGCTTGCAAAGGCGCTAGGGGCCAGGCCTGAAGAAATATATTTTACTTCAGGCGGGACCGAGTCTGACAACTGGGCTGTCAAAGGAACTGCTTTTGCCAGGCGAAATAAAGGAAAGCACATTATCACCACGCCAATTGAACACCATGCAGTGCTTTACCCCTGTGAGTATCTGGAAACGCAGGGCTTTGATGTAACCTATCTGCCTGTAGACCGGTATGGGCTTGTAGACCCTGCGGAGGTGGAAGCCGCAATAAGAAAAGATACAGTCCTGATTTCGGTCATGTATGCAAATAACGAAATAGGGACAACCGAACCCATTTTAGAGATAGGAAAAGTTGCCATAGAACACGGGATTCCTTTTCATACCGATGCCGTACAGGTAATAGGGAAGGTCCCCCTTGATCTGCAGCGGGAACATAAGGATGTGGACATGCTCTCCCTTTCCTCGCATAAATTTTATGGGCCAAAGGGGGTCGGAGCCCTTTACATAAGAGAAGGGACAGAAATTGATAATTACATGCACGGGGGCGCGCAGGAGAGAGGAAAACGCGCAGGGACAGAGAATGTCGCAGGGATTGCAGGCATGGGAAAGGCAGTCGAACTTGCAACTGCAAACATCGAGGAACATAACGAAAAGCTCAGGAAAATGAGAGACCGGCTCATGGCCGGAATCCTTGAAATTCCCCACTGCAGGCTCAACGGGCATCCGGAAAAACGCCTTCCTGGGAACCTGAACTTCAGTTTTGAGTATATAGAAGGGGAGTCCCTGCTGCTCATGCTTGACCAGATGGGGATCTGCTGTTCAACAGGCAGCGCCTGTTCTTCGGGTTCTTCCGAACCTTCACATGTGCTCAGGGCAATAGGAGTGCCACCGAAAATCGCCCAGGGTTCTCTGCGCCTGACCCTTGGGGATGCGAACTCAGAAGAAGATATTGATTATGTACTCGAGGTGCTGCCTGAGGTCGTTGGAAAATTGAGGGCTATATCTCCATTCTACAAACCTGCGAAGAGTGGATAAAAGTGGATAAAAGTGGGGACAAGAGCTGATGGAAGCTGAAGGAAGCTGATTTGAGCCGATGTATGCTGATGGAAGCTGATGTAAGCGGATGAAAGCTGATAAGCCTGAGAGAAAAATAGCAATCTAAGAAGTGAGGGAAAAGTGAGGGGATTTTGTGTATAATAAAAAGGTGATGGACCATTTTATGAATCCGAGAAACGTGGGGGAAATAGAGAATGCTGACGGCGTCGGAGAAGCCGGAAACCCTCATGGGGACCAGATGAAAATTTTCCTGAAAATCCGGGACAACAGGATTGAGGATGTAAAATTCAAGACATTTGGCTGTGCAGCAGCAATCGCATCAAGCAGTATGGCAACAGAGCTGATAAAAGGCAAAACCCTCGAAGAAGCCTGGGGGCTCACAAACGAAGCCGTGGCTGAAGCACTTGAGGGGCTGCCCCCGGGAAAACTGGAGTGCTCGGTAGTGTCCAGGGAAGCCATTCACAGGGCAATCAATGAATATCGTAAAAAGCAGGGATTTGAGCCTCTTGCAGAGCAGGCCTGAGATCAATCACCTCGCTGAAACCCCTGTAAGCCTCCCGAATATCTTTATCGTAAACTTGATAATAAGGGTACCAGATCATACCCTATGAAAAAAATAGGGATCGCAATTACCGACCCGGAAGACTGGACAGCCCGGGCCCTCATCAATGCAGCGAAGGAAAAAGGCTTTTCTCCTTTTGTTCTCGACCTAAGGACAGCAGAGGTCAGTGTAAGTTCAAAAACTCACGAGCCAGCAGCTCTTTTTAAAGCAGGGGAAATCCTGCTCTCAGACCTTGATGCCCTCATTGTCAGAGATGTGGGGGCAGGGGCTTTTGAAGGAGTATCTTTCAGGTTTGATATCCTGAGGGAGCTGGAGGCAGAAGGAGTTCCGGTTATAAACTCTCCGGAAGCTATCCGGAATGCGGCAAACAAGTACCATGCTTCTTATCTTCTGGCAAGAGCCGGTCTTCCGGTACCTGAAACCATAGCCGTCCAGAGTGTGGAAGCAGCCTTAAGGGTAGCATCCGGGTTTGGAGATGCTGTCATAAAACCTGTTTTTGGTTATAAGGGAAAGGATATTGCAAGGGTAAAGGAAGGAGAAATCAGGTTTTCAGACAGAAAAACCGGGCCTGTACATGTGGAAGAGGCTCTTGAAAGCCTGCTTGAAGAAAGGGGGATGCTGTATATCCAGGAGTTTATAGAAAACCCCGGGAGGGACATAAGGGCTTTTGTTGTAGGAGGCACTGCCATAGGCGCAATTTACCGAAAAGCCGCAGTAGGTTCCTGGGTAAACAACCTCAGTCAGGGAGGAAGTGCAGACAGATGTGTACTTACCGATGAACAAAAAGAAATTGCAGAAAAAGCTGCCCTTGCAGTAGGCACGACATTTGCAGGTATTGATATTATAGAAGGCCCTGAAGATCAAAATGAAAGTAAAAATGAATCTAAAAATAAATCTAAAAATGAATCTAAAAATGAAAATAATAAAATTGAAGATAGAGGCAATGGAAATAAACAGGGTTCCCGGATACTTGAGGTCAATGGGACGCCTTCAGGAAAAGGTATTTTTGATGCATGGGGGATAAATACTGCCGAATATATTTTGGAATACCTTCAAAATATTATATGAACTAACTATAAATGGTATTGAATACATTATAATATAATATTTTTAGGAAGATCATTAATAGAGGTTTTATCAAACCTGGAAACTATAGATCTATGAAGACAGTAAAGTAGCCTGTAGAACTGAAGTAGTCTGAAGAAGGTTGTGAGAAAGCCTGAGAGAACATCTCAAACTCGATCCGGAAAGACTGCACAGAAAACATTTAAGATATAGGCTGCCTTTGAATAAGCCCGAGGCAAAAAATGAGTGAATACAAACAGTGTATAGTAACCCGGGATGACCTGAAACTTTCCAAAGGTAAGTTTGCTGTACAGGTGGCTCATGCTGCTCTTTCTGCGGCTGAATGGGCAAGCAAAAGCGACCTTGAAAAATGGAGAGAAGGAGGACAAAAAAAAGTTGTCCTGAAAGTTCCCACCCTTAAGGACCTTTATGAGCTTAAGGAAAAAGCAAGACGGGAAGGGCTTCCAACCGCCCTGATACAGGACGCAGGACTTACGGAAATTCCTTCCGGGACAGTCACAGTGCTCGGAATCGGACCGGCAAAAGAAGAGCTTATAGATAAGATTACTCGGGATCTTAAACTTGTTTAATTACCAGAGTGCCCGGATAAAGGGATTAGAGACCCGTTTTAAAAAAGTGATCCGAGGATACCTGAAGAGATGTTTTCACTGACAGAAGAAAGTTCTGCCTGTTATTCTATTCCGGAGGGTATTAATGAATAACCCAGGGGTTTCAGGAAAAAACGCAGCCTTGAAAATTGCTGTCTTATGTATATGCCTTGTACTGGTTACAATGGCTGGATTTTTCATTTCGGACTCAATTGGTAATTTTACGCATGAGTTAAGAGATTGTCTTGGACTGGGTGTGGGGCCTGAAAGCTCTGAAAAGGTATTCACACCTGATACGGCTTCTTTTACTTTTCCGGCAATACCTTCGTATTCCACTACGAAAAACGAACTTACTCCTGTCCTGAGAACTCCACTGCAGCCTGGCTTCTCTCTGAGCAGCAGTTATCAGACCTCAGATTTTTTCCAGGGAGGAATAAGTTATTTTAAAATAAGTATCAAAAACGAAGGCCGAAACCCAATCTTTATTGATAGGTACGGAGTTTCTGTTAACGCCTCCGAAAACAAGATCTTTTCCGAAGACTGTGGAGCTTTACTTATCCCGGGAGAAGAGCAGAGTCTCGGAATAATCGCAGTTCAGGTGCCCGAAGAAGAAAAAGCCAGCATCAGCATCGTCCTCTGGCTGCTTGCCTCGACATCGGAAGGCAAATGGCATGAATACGAGCCCTATTTAATGAACGGGTTCACTACGGATCTAAAGCCGATGTCTGAAAAAATTACTCCTAAATACAGATACAATCCTGCTTATTACTTTAATAAAATAAACCGATTGGTGGAACCAGCCGAGCCTGATGTAAGGAACAGAGCAGCCGAAGTAGCCCGCTCATATCCCGGAGCTTATAATATCTATCAGGTCTGTGCCCTTTTTGATATGGTAAAAGAGGAAGTCGAATATGTAAGTGACCCGAGGGGTAACGACATATGGGAGCCAGCCAACGTTACTCTGAGGATCGGAGCAGGAGACTGTGAAGATCAGGCAATTCTCCTCTCATCCATGCTCGAAGCTGTGGGGGGTACGACTCGAGTCTATCTGACAGACACCCATGCCTTCGCAGGTGTCTATATAGGCAACGGAACCCATTCAACTGACGCCGCAGTTAAAGGAATAAGGGCTTATTACGGAAATGTTGACGTAAACTACCTGACCGATGAATACGGTTCCTGGCTCATGCTCGACCCTACTTCCAGCCTTTATGCAGGCGGACTTCCAGGAAAAACAGCTCAGGCAAAGGTTCAGGCAATCGGAGAAAACGAAACGTACAGGAGCTGGACCTTCGTAAACACAAGCGAAGTAAAAGTGATTGACATCAGCACCAGAGCAATTAAATAAGTTCCACCTATTAACCTCGGGCAGCACACGGGAAGAAAACACTTCCCTGGAAGCTGTTGATCTGCACCATTAATCAGCAGATCTTATCCTTTTAATTCTTAGTCAGTAATCCAGCCGTAAATTATACCCATTAAATTTTATCCCGTAAATTATACCCAGTAAATTATACCCATCAAATGTTATCCCGTAAATTATACCCAGTAAATTATACCCATTAAATTTTATCCCGTAAATTATACCCATTAAATTTTATCCCGTAAATCAAGCCGTAAATTTTTACCAGGAAATATTACCCAATTTATTAAAGGAGTGTTTGCAACTTATGGAAGTTCCGGAAATTGAAAAACAGATAGGAATGAATCTTTACTTTACTGATACCGAAGGTCTTGGAGGGCAGATCCGCCAGGAAATAGAGGATTTCATTGTAAAAGAGATCACAAACCGGGAGGAAGGAAAGGAAGGAAAATACCTCATCCTAGAACTTACAAAACGGGACTGGGATACACATCACATGACCAGGACCCTCGCAAAAATCCTGCAGGTAAGCCAGAAAAGAATCAGCGTTGCAGGCACAAAGGACAAAAGGGCACTCACCACCCAGAAGATCAGCATATTTGATACCGATGCATCCGAAATTGAAAAAATCCACTTAAAAGACATAGAATTAAAAGTGCTGGGCCGCTCCCGGAAGTCCGTGGAACTTGGAGACCTGTGGGGAAATGATTTCATAATTACAATCCGAAATATTGAGAGTTCTCCCGAAGAGACTGGTTCTCTGCTCAAAAAGACAACTGATGAAATTCTTGCGCAGGGCGGCGTTCCCAACTTCTTCGGGGTCCAGCGTTTCGGCTCTGTTCGCCCTGTGACTCATCTGGTAGGAAAAGACATTGTTGAAGGAAACTTTGAAAAAGCAGCCCTCCGCTATATTGCTGACCCCTTCCCTGATGAACCTGAGGAGACAAAAAAGGCCCGCCAGTTTGTCAAAGAGACCCGCGATTATAAAGAGGGCCTGAAAACCTATCCCCTCCGGCTGGGCCACGAACGGGCAATGATGAACCACCTTATAGCAAACCCGGAAGACTATTCCGGAGCTTTCCGCGTGCTCCCCCAGAACCTCTACAGGATGTTTGTACACGGCTACCAGTCCTATATTTATAACATCATCATCTGCCGCCGGATTGAACGTGGCATCCCCTTAAACCAGGCAGTAGACGGAGATCTCGTCTGCTTCAGGAACGAAGCCGGCCTTCCGGATTCCTCAAAGACTGAAATAGTCACCTCCGAAACCGTAAACGCCATGAACCGCCTGATAAAGCTCGGCCGTGCTTTCATCACAGCCCCACTTCCGGGCTTTAAGACTGCATTTGCATCCGGGATCCCGGGAGAAATCGAAAGCGAAGTCCTTAAAGAATTTGAAGTCTCTCTCGAAGGCTTTAATATAGAAGAGTTCCCGGAAATGAGCTCGAAAGGAACCCGCAGGGAAGTCCTCCTGCAGGTTGAACCGAAGTACGAGGTCTCGGAAGATGAGCTGAATCCCGGAAAATCAAAGGCAGTGCTTGAATTCATGCTGCCAAAAGGAAGTTATGCAACAACCGTGCTGCGGGAATATATGAAAGTAGACCCTCTGCAGATGAGCTGAGAACTCAAAACAAGCCGGGCTGCAGAAAATTCAGTCCGCATGAAAACCGGACTGCTAAGTAAGGCAGTCCTCTACTCTTTTTAGCTATGGCAGCCGCCTGTTTCCCAAAACGTACCCACCCACACTCGACGCAATCGAGAGGCTTTTGCCCCCTTGACGTCCGGGTCCTTGAATTCCGCATACAGGGAGTTCTGACGACAGTGTTCGCAGGGGGCATGGAAGCCTTCTTTAGTCGTTGGGAGTTAATACAATCTCAGAAGCAAGGGAGTGGCCTTCCTCACTTACAGGTATTCTACTCTTGAGAAAACCAAACTCCTTCCAGAGCAAGCCCAGTACGACCAGGAGCATCAGGAATTCCGCAGCCGGAGTTGCGAGCCAGACCCCATCAATGCCCATTAAAGGGGGTAAAATCCAGAGCAGGGGGAGGAGGAAGAGAAATACTTTTCTGAGCTGGATGAAAAGGGAGGACTTGATCCTGTTTATGGATTGGAAATACACGGAACCAAGCATAACCATCCCCTGGGCAAGGAGGGCAAAAATGAAAATCTCCATGCCGTTGAGGGTAGTTGCCAGGAGTTCGGGGCTGTCATGGTTGAAGATACGGATAACCTGTTCAGGAAATATTGAAAGGAAGAGGAACCCGGCTGCTCCGGTCCCGAGGCAGGAAATAGCAGCCAGCTTCAGGGTACTTGCAACCCGAGAGTAACAGCGGGCTCCGTAATTGAAACCGATTATGGGCTGGGCACCTACTGCGATTCCTTCAAAGATCAGGGAGAAGATCGAGAAGACATAACCTATGATACAATATCCTGAAACCGCAAGTGTCGAACCGTGCCTTAGCAGCATGAAATTGTTTGCAAAGATTAGGGCGAAGGTTGAAAACTGCATTGCAAAGGACGGAAGGCCTGCCTTTATGATCTCGAGAATAACTCCAGGCTCCAGGCGAAAGGCCCGGGGTTTTAGCCTCAGTCCGGCCCACTTGCTGAAAAGGTAGAGAGACAGCAGGATTCCGGAAAGGGAAAAAGCGATTACCGTGGCAATGGCAGCTCCCGGAATTCCCATTCCCATGCGCATGATGAAGAGGTAGTCAAGCCCGAGGTTTACGCCAACGCCCGCAACCAGGCATATCATGGAAAAACCGGGTTTCCCATCGTTTCGGACCAGCGGGTCAAGGGTAATTGCCAGGAGCAGGAATACCGATCCTGCAAAAAGGACCCGGAGGTAAGCATTTGCCATGGTAAAGACAGGACCGGAAACTCCCAGCAGGTGGAGATAAGAGTCAGAGAAGGCCAGCCCGAAGACGGTAAGCCCTATTCCCGCAAGCAGGAGCAGGGGAAAAGCATTATGCACAAGTCGATGAGCCCGCTTTTGATCTCCCCTGCCAAGGTCCAGGGCCACAAGGCTTGAGGTCCCGATTCCGATCATGTGCCCTATTGCAATTATGGCTATAAGTGCGGGAAATGCAAGGGTTACCGCTGCAAGCCCCTGGCTGTCCACTGCGTTTCCGATAAATAAACCGTCAATTACCCCCTGGATTCCAGCAACAATCAACCCGATGGTTGCCGGGAAAACGAATTTCAGGAAAAGCTTCCCTATGCTTGCAGACCTCATTTCCTGCTCATCGGTCATGCATTTTCCTCTTCCAGACCGGCGGCGATTTTCTCAAAAATCTTCTCCAGAACCTCAAGTTCTTCATCATCCAAGATTTCCCGGAATTTTTCGAAAAACTTCATGTCAGCCCCGTTTTCAATCTCAACTACCTTTTTCCCTTTATCGGTAAGCCTTAGAAGGCAAACTCTTCCGTCTTTCGGAGAAGCCCCTGTTTCAACCAGGCCTTTTTCCGCCATTTTAGAAATCATGTTACTTGCAGAAGGTTTACTGACCTCCATGGCCTTTGCCAGTTCGGATATTGTGGGATTTCCCAGGGAATTTATTTTCCGGAGGTAGAGGAAGGTATTGAAGCTGATATCACTGTATTCTTCGGAGAATTCATATTCTTTTAAATTTTTTTGATAATATCGGTCAATTTTTTCAAAAAACTGAGAGATTGCCATTTTTGCTCTCCATTAACGAGATTAGTGGGATTTAGTTATCCAAACTAATTATTTAGTTAGCCAGACTAACTAGTTAGTTAGTCTAACTAATATTTGAGGTTTTCGTTTGGCAAGTATAATTCATTGGTCGTCGGTTAAGGAATTTTCTTGCCTGAAGGCTATCGATTTTGTACCAGAAGTAAGCCTCAAATTTTGTCCAATTAACCTCAAATCGATACCTTGCTTCATCTTATAAACGGATATTTTTTTTGAAAACTTTTGTAGAAATGGATGCAACTTATCATGATTTCTCACTTAACCGAAGACGCATGAAGTATAATTATAAAACCCGCCTATGCATTCCGGAAACACCTTCCTAATCCAGCATATTTAAAAAATGGAGGTGAAATCTCTTTTTTCACTACTGCCTGTTTTTATGTAAGTAAGCCCATTATCCATTAAAAAAATCCTGTTTATTCACCACCTCACTTAAAAAATTCTCTCAAAAACATGGTGCTTGAAAATGACAAACAAAACAGTTCATATAATCTTCACCGAATCGGCGGGGGGCTCCTTGAAATTTGCTCTCCGTGGCAATCCCGAGGAAACTGTCCATACTCTTCCGGATGACCTGAGCCTCGGCCCGATCTCCCCATATGACCTGGAAAAGAGGAAAAAATATTTTGAATCCCTTTTTGTAGAAATGGAAGACGAAGTGGCCTACAGAATTCCGGAAGAAAACGAAGAACTCTGGGGAGAAGTGGGAGCGTTCTGGGGACAGGTTTCGGAAACAAAAGCCGATAAGATCGTCTGGTTTACCCGCAGGTCCGTTATTGAATATACGGGATTCCTGGAACTGCTCTCCCGGGAAAAAAATCCTTCCGAACTCCTTGTTGTTGACCTCACCGAGGGTCTTGACGTTGTTCATGAAAACGGGATAACCGAGCGTATAGTCCCGATTTCCCTTGGGGAATTACAGCCTGAGTGGCTCCTATCCGGAAAAAATAAGGCAAGGCGCTTAACGGAAGAAGAACTCGCCTATTACCTGGGCAGGTGGGAAGAACTAAAAAAAGATAATATGCCGCTTCGGACTCTCTGGAGAGGGCAGCTGTATTCCGAATCCCCCGATATTTTTGACGAAAAAATCTTGGAAAGTGTGCCTGAAACCTGGACCAGTGCGGCAAGAGTTGTCGGGGAAATGCTTGGTAAACTCTCGGAGGAATACCATCTGGCAGGGGATATGTTCCTCTATTCCCGCTTGCTCGAACAGGCAAAAGCCGGGCTTGTCGAGACGGAAGGAGAGCGCCGTGCTATGAGGTTCCTGAAAGTCAGGAAAATCCAGGGCAGCTCGCATTAAGAAACCTGCTCAAGCGTTGCCCAAACTTTTTAACTTTTTCAACCGCACTCACAAAATCGGGGCCGTGCACTTTCTTTGCCGGGACCTGTGTCCACCCGGCTCCCTTTCCCAACCTTCATTTGATCACCGGATCCGGATTTATTCAGAATTCAAAAACCTCAATACTCTAATTTTAGTCAGATTATTTCGAATTAAGAATCATTTTTATTCCATTTCCCTTACCATATCAAGGAGCACAAGTTTTCTTGCTTCCTGTATAGGGATAAGGTAGCCATCGACCTCGTCAAGTTTGGGATTTGCCGGGTCTACCCCATATTTGTCAATATAGGCTGCCCTTGCCTCCTCCATTATTTTTGACATTTCCGGCTCGCTCATTACAATATCATAATCCACACCCTCTGCCGAACCCTCCGGAGGCTCGCCTGTCTCGGTGACCAGGACGCTTAAGTTTCCATGAAAAACGGTGCCTGCCAGATAATTTGGAAGTTCTCCCCTGGCAAATTTGAGGTCATTTTCCGTAATATTGTATTCTTCGTACATCTCCTGCAATTCTGCATCGGTATAACTCACATTGCCAGAAAGAACCACATCAGCGGCTGCCTCAACCTGGCTTTCGTAAAATGTTCCGAGAATTCCGATGGCACACACAAAAAATACGATTACTGCCACCCATGTTTTATTCATGAAATACTCTCCACGGATCAATGTAGAATATAAGAAATCAATTACATTACAAAATAACAAAGAAATATTATATCATATAACTTTTCTGTAAAAAATCAAATATTCGATTATTATTAAATAAATTAGTAAGATAAAATTCCAACTTTACTCTTTGTTTGATAGTCTGGGGAGAAAAAGACAAATAAATCTTCTATTTAAAAAGTAATGGATTTGAACAAAAGTATTCAAACGAGAAAAAGAAAAACGGGAAATGAATTGCAGTAAGGAATATGGGAAACTAATATGAAATTTGGAATATCTGCGCTGGTTATAGCAGTATTGCTGGCGGCCGTTTTCTTTGCACCTACTGAGGGCACACAAAAAGCAGCAGATAAGGGGGAAGAGGAAGAAGAGACAGAAGAAAAACCTGCGTATGCGCCCTGGTTTAATGAAGGCGACCCCTGGTTTGCTGAAGGTGATGAATTAAACCGGCTCAGCACTGATGAACTTCGTGCCCTTGCCGAGCAGAACGAGACTGTAAGGAAAATGCTCGAAGAGGACCAGAAGCTTGAGCCCGTCCGGATCGAAAGTCTTGAGGATATAGAGCACCTTCCGGAAAACTATCCTGAAGAATTAAAAAGACAGATGATCGAAGATTACCTTGCTAGACAGAATCTCTCGGAACAGCAAAACAACAGTTCCGATGATTTCCCGGAACCACCAGCTGGTGAAGTAAACGAACCAACAACAAATGATGCTAACGAGTCAACAACAAATTGAGATCGTGCGCAGGCAGCTACAGAGGAATAAAGAGAACAGCTTAGCTTTCCTTAAGGGATGAAGACAATTTTGACCAGGCTTGATCCTGATTCCACGAAGGAGAAAGGCAAAAATGTTACAAAAAATATCCGCCCGGGCTTTAGCAATGGCCTCTTTAGTAATGTTGATACTTGTTACAATTTTGTATTACATAAAAGAGTTCTTTTTTCCGGGGCACGTTTCTTCTTTTATGCTCTTTAGCCAATTCGTGGGCGGAGTGTTTTTTGTCCTGCTGATAGTGGCCGTAGGCGCTCTAAGCATATCAGCCTTCAAACTCGTTTTCAGGCATATTAAAGGAAATTAAACAAACTGTTAGATATTGTATAGAAATAAAAGCTAAATGTGAAAAAGGGGTTTGGGTAACTGAAAATAAAAAACTGCCTTTCACTGGAATTCGTTTTACTGATATTCTTTTTAATGATAATACCCGCAGGTACCGCTGCAGCAGCTACGGGCATCACTGTGGATGAAAACGGAGGAGCAGACTATATCTCCATACAGGAAGCTGTAAACCATTCTAAATCCGGGGACACCATTCTCGTTTTCAGCGGAACGTATACGGAAAATGTGGATGTGGACAAAGAACTAACCATTATCTCAAAGTCCGGAAACCCGGAGGATACAATTGTCCAGGCAGCCGATCCGGGCGATCATGTATTCTGTGTAACGGCTAGTAACGTTACAATTAGCGGCTTTAATGTGACAGGAGCAAACAGTACCGGAAAAAGCCGTGAACCCTGTGGGATATACCTTGACGGAAGACCCGAAATATTCAGGGATCCGGAGGAAGATGTGGATAATGGGGTGAATAGAGAGGAAGATGGAGAAGTGGACGGAGAAGTAGATGGAGAAGTGAACGGAGGAGTGAACGGAGGAGTGAACAGTGAAGCAGATGACGGGGTTTATGCCTGCACCCTCACCAACAATAAAATATCCAACAACATCCTGGGTATTTTCCTGGAAGAAGCCGACAACAACACCCTGAGCAATAATACCGCCTCGGAGAACTATATTGCCATCTTTCTGGCTGCATCCGACAATAACGTGCTGAAGGGCAACACCGCATCGGACAATAAGGGCG
The DNA here is from genome assembly GCF_000979385.1 of Methanosarcina sp. 2.H.A.1B.4. Lineage (NCBI taxonomy): Archaea > Methanobacteriati > Methanobacteriota > Methanomicrobia > Methanosarcinales > Methanosarcinaceae > Methanosarcina > Methanosarcina sp. 2.H.A.1B.4. The sequence goes on along the minus strand of NZ_JJOV01000090.1, from coordinate 28,300 downwards.
GAGTCTTTATGTTCGGAGGCGCAAACAACACATTTAACGAAAACAGGATTTTGAGCAGTGGGACCGGTTTCCTGCTGGAGTATTACAGCAGTAATAATATTTTTAGCAACAACGTCGCCATGGACAATGAAAACGGCTTCTATATCCGGGGCGCCGAAAATATCACGCTGATAAACAACAACGCAAGCTCGAACAATGAAACCGGGATCTGCCTGGACTCCTCCCCAAATAACAGCCTGGAAAGCAACAGGGCAGACCTGAACAGGAAATACGGCATCCATCTCAACCATTTTTCCTGGAACAACGAGCTTATAAACAATACCGCTTCAAGGAACGAGAACGGGATCATGCTGTATTATTACAGCGAAAACAATTCCCTGACAGGAAACACTGCAAACCTTAACAGCAAAAACGGGATCTACCTGAACGAAACCTCCGGCAACACCCTGGAAGCAAACACTGCAAACTCGAACAACGGGCACGGGATCTATCTCAAGTCTTCCACCTTCAACACGCTCAATAACAACACCGTAAGCTCAAACAGCCTTTACGGCATCTACCTTGACCCCTCGAATAATAAAACAGTGAACACAAGGATAGTGACCGAGGATTTCAAGTACTGCAGGTTCCTCGAGGACTCCAGCAACAACAATACGGTAAGCGGGAATTACCTGAATGGTAATAGTGAAGCCATCGTGGCAAATGGTTCGGAAAACAGCATTTATGATAACCATTTCGAGGAAAAAACAACCCTGGAAGTACCTTTCCCCGTCAGGGTAACGGCAGTGATCGACAGAATAAGGTATTTTTTATTAGCTCCCCAAATTCCGGCGAATTGATTTTGTAGAAATGCTGACCATTTCGCGAAAAGGGAAGTTTCCGGAGTCCGACCGAACCTTAACAGTTTACCCGGAGATACTACTCCGTGAATCCAGAAACGAAAAAAAATATTCCGGCCAGAAAAATCCGGCCGTAAACGGATATAACATCATTCTAACGTTTTTACAGACCATAGCCTGCTTTCCTTTCCACTAACCTTCCATACAGGTTTGCAACAAATATCGAATTTGTGAAGAACATTGCAGGTATGCCCACAAGTACAATTGAAAGGACTGCAAATATAATAAAAAGAGCATACTGTTTCAGTACGGTAATGATATATTCCCCAAGGTTGTCCCTGACGACGTTCAGGATGTCAAACTCAAAGAAAGACTCAACTGTCTGTTTCCTGAAGAAATTAACGGCAAGCATAGGGATCACAAAGAACCCTAACAGCAGGTTGACAATGTTCCCCAGGGTTTCATTAACATACATTGCAGCAAACAGTACAACTGTATATGCAATGTAGAAAGGAAGAGACTTCAGGAAAACCATAAACCCGAGTTTCAGGTCTTCCATAAAATCGAGTTTAATAAGTCCCTCATACCTGCCCTCAATAAATTCATTAACGAGCCTTACAACATAGCCGAAAAGTGCAAGCCACCCTATTATGGGAATAAATAATAAGAGTATGTAAAGAAGCCTTTGCGGCACTTTGAACGGATATTTCACAGCTTCAGAAAAACTTATGGTTTCTATAATTATCACCAGATATAGTCCTATTTTTTAAGTATATAAAACTTTGTAAAAATAAAATCGGAGAGATATATGAAGTCACATATATTAATTTACAAAGATGACGTCCCTGGAAAAGTAAAGCCGAGAAGTAACAATCAGGAAGTATAAGTAAACGAAAATCAAGAAAAATGGATATACTTACTGTAAAAGCCCGTTCGTAAATGAGCTAATCCCAAAATCAGCTTTGTTCCCAAATCATTAACGTTTTTAGGACTGTTTTCTATGAGCAAAAACTCGATTAAATGTTTGAAATAAGGGACTTGGAGACGTCATTTTGAGTTTTGGGATTAGCTTAATGCATGCGTGTAAACAGTCTGAATTTGATTTTTGAAATGGAAAGCTTTCAGATATGGGTTTTTTCTAACCCCTCCGGATCTTTGCATAAATTTATTGAGAGATAAAACTTGCCCCGGTTATTTTTTCTTTTTATCTTTTTCGAGCATTTTCTTTGCTTCCTTATCGCCGGAAGAAGCTTTTTTCTGCAAATTTTCCAATTCTTTGCGAGCTCTGGAGTTAGAGATCTGTTCCATATCTTTCTTAGCCATTGCCATATAACAAACCTTCAGCGAGACTGCTTATGCAACCTCTTCGTAATGTTTATGCAGCTTCAACTCTATTATATATTGCTGCAAGTATGGCGCATAAGTGTTGAAAATATTTAATAGTTTCTGTCCGGAAGGAAAAACGCAAATAAGGCAGATTAAAATAAGAAAAATGAAGAAACTGGATAATGAGAATATTCAGGACCAGACTTAAAAAGAAGGGTTTTGGAATATACATTTACGGATTAACTGCATTGGGTCATAGAATCAGGGATTTTCAAGCCCTATAAGCATAAATATCCCTATTAAGAACAACAGAATAGGAAGGAGCACAGCTACTGCAGCCCTTTTTGTGCTAATGTTATGGACATGCTTTCCCCCAATGGTTTGCAGATAGGGTGTGTAAATGATGGAATGAAAAATAGGTACGGAATCAAATATTCCCGGAGCCTCGGCATAGGCAACAAGTCGGTAAGTCCCCTGATAGCTGCCAGTGCCTCCAACAAGTCTGAATAAAATATGGAGTATTGCTCCATAGATAAAGTTCAATAAAATAACACCAATTACTAGCAAGAGAAGGCCGGACAAAAATGAAACGTTGCCTGCTTCCCATATTACATCCAGGTGAGGATCAAAGATCCTGCCGACTGTGGATGTGAGCAAACCTGCAACCAACGTATTCATGGCTGTAAAAACAACAGGATCTGCATAACCTCCTTTTTTTGGCATCTCTCGGAAAAATCGGTCAGGACTGAAAACGACCTCTTTCCATGTATCTATGTAACTCATCTGGAAGACCAACTCCGGCAAATAAAGAGTAAAATATCTTATAAAGGATTCAGTAGCTCGAAAATTTTAGAATATTTGATAATGTAAGCAAGCATTGTGAATAATCTAAGTATCACTACAAACAAAAGAAGTTATATATGTAATTTATTCAGATATTTTTATCTTTTCCAGACAATTGTTTTTAAGCAGTAACCTCTGACTAAAAATAGATCGAATCTAAAATTGGCTCACCTGCCAGGAGAACATTTTTTTCAGGAAAACGAATATAGAAAAGAAAATTGGAATTGATAACTCCCTGCCTGAAAAGATAATTTGAACAGAGAATCCGCACGAAATGAGAGCTGTGCGTCTGCGTAAACGCTACGATCTGATTTATAAGGCTGAAGAGTGGCGAAAAAGAAAGCACGTAAGAAGTGTTTGCAGGAAGTGCGGAGGGTCAAGGGAACTTCTGATCGAAAAGTTTGAACCTGATTATAATTCCGCTTGAATAAATAATCATTATCAATGAGCATAGTAGATAGGGAGATTAAAAACAGAAAAATTACACCGTAATTGAGAAGAGATTTTCGGGACCGGATTTTAGAAATTCCCGGTCCCTCTCACAAATGTAAGACAAAAAGGAAAAATTATCAAAGGGTTATTTTTTCTTTTGCTTTGCAAGTTTCTTCTTTGCGTCCTTGCTACCTGCGGCAGCCAGTTTTTCCAGCTCTCCCATCTTTTCTTTCTTAGCGCTCTTCTTCTTATCCATATCTTTTTTAGACATTGCCATTGTATATACCTTCATAAAATTTGGTGAAATCGCAATACCTGTACATGCTACTGAAGTACAGTGCCGAAACAGATACCATCGTAATCTATTATTCTCAGTTTTAGAAGTATTTATCATTTTCCCGCGAAAGGGAAACTCTTTGACCTGGGCATGAGTTAATGGGTTAGAAACTGGCTTTATAGATCCCAATAAGGGTAAAAATGAACCAGAAAAGAGGATTTAAGAGAATAATAATTCCCTCCAATCACTCTGATGGGGTTACTGCCCTTCCTTTTCTTTCCTGTATTTGCACATTGCCCTGACGAGGCCCTTGAACGGGGGAGACGGCCTTCCCGGTCTTGACCTGAACTCCGGGTGGAACTGAGAAGCAAAGAAGAAACGCTTGTCAGGAATTTCGGCGATTTCCATCCGGTTTTTGTTTTTGCCGGAAAAGACTATGCCAAAGGGTTCAAGCCTGTCCACGAACTCGGGGTTCACCTCATACCTGTGGCGGTGGCGCTCAACAATATAATTGGTGCCGTAGAGCTTTGTGGCAATGGAGCCTTCTTTAAGAATGGCTTCGTAATCTCCAAGACGCATGGTGCCGCCCATATCCGCAACTCCGGTCTGCTCCGGGAGGATGTCAATGACCGGGTAAGGAGTATCTTCATCAAACTCCGTACTGTTTGCGTTATCCAGCTTCGCCACATTTCTTGCAAACTCGATCACAGCAAGCTGCATGCCAAGGCAGATTCCGAGGAACGGGATATTGTTTTCCCTTGCAAATTTGATTGCAAGCATCTTACCTTCAGTCCCGCGCCCGCCAAAGCCTCCGGGAATCAGGATGCCGTCAACCTGCATGAGCTTCTCAACCTCTGCAGGATCGTCTTCCAGAGTCTCGGCCTCAACCATCTTGACCTCAACCCTGCACCCATTATCAATTCCACCGTGCTTGACAGCCTCAAGTATACTCAGGTAAGAGTCCTCAAGGTTTGTGTATTTGCCTACAATTGCCAGCTTGACCTCGTCGGTTGTGGACTTCATCCTTGCAACCATCTCTCTCCACCTGTCATCTTCAATACAGGAATCAAGTTTCAAGTGCTTCATAAGCTGGGTGGTCAGTCCCTGTTCTTCAATGACAAGAGGCACTTCGTAAATATCGTCTGCATCATAAGCGCTGATGACCAGTTCCTGTGGCACGTCGCAGAAAAGGGCAATCTTTTCCTTGGCGCTTTCCTGAAGAGGAGTCTTTGATCTTGCAACGATTACTTCGGGGCTCAAACCAAGAGCTCGGAGTTCCTTCACCGAATGCTGGGAAGGCTTGGTTTTCTGTTCGCCCTGAAGGTCTTCCATAACAAGGGTAACGTGGATAAAGACAATATTTTCGGAAGGTTCTTCCCTGTGCATCTGGCGGACAGCCTCAAGGAAAGGCATGCTCTCAATGTCTCCTACAGTACCTCCGATCTCAACAAGACAGACATCAGCCCCGCTCCTGGCTGCAACCTTTCTTATTTTATTTTTGATCTCGTTTGTAATATGGGGAATGATCTGGACGGTCTTTCCGAGGTAGTCTCCTCTTCTCTCCTTGGCGATTACTTCCTGGTAAACCTTACCTGTGGTGAGGTTGTGGTCTCTGGTAAGTTCCGTGTCAAGGAACCTTTCGTAGTTTCCAAGGTCCAGGTCAACTTCACCTCCGTCCCTGAGAACAAAAACTTCCCCATGCTGGTAGGGGCTCATGGTGCCTGCATCAATATTGATGTAAGGGTCGATCTTGATAGCCGTAACTTTATAACCTTTGTTTTTCAGGTTCCTGCCGATGGACGCGATGGTGATGCCTTTCCCAAGCCCGCTCATCACCCCACCGGTAACTACGATATATTTCATGGGTAAGCTTCCTTGATAATTTTTCTAATAGAAGGTTTTAGATCAAAAGATCCCTGTGAACTTTAGACTAAAAAGCAATCAGATGAACAACATATACAAATGATTCACTTCAATTCTTGCGTACGAACACAATACCAATATCTTCATGATATAAAAATTACTCTCTAATTCCAGGAAAAAAGAATCTCAAATCGCAAACGAAAACCAAAGCAGGATTACAGCAAACGATAAACAGAGCAAGCTTACAAAAAAGAACTCATGAAGCTCGATTAAGAATTAAAACAAGAAGGAAATTCAGATAAGCGAGCTTATCTGAGGACCTCAGTTTACTTAGAATATTATTTTCCTGAAAGTATGATTTTTGCCGATGACAGATTTCATCCATTTTAGCCAAATATATTTTATCCGGACTACAAAAGGAGGTCTGAGCCTGGTTTCCCGGAGTTGCTCAACCTTCTTCCATAATTTTTAGCAGGATGTAGGCTATACAGGTCACAAATAGGATTGAGAATAAGAGGGCCTGAGTAAAACTGACACTGAACTGAAGTCCAGCTGGCAGAATGAAGTAAAGGAAGAATAAGAATACAAGCAGTAAAAAACCTCCAAAAGCCAGGGCCAGAGGAAGCCTTTCATTCTGTCCCATACCTTTTCTGGTTCTTTTTCCCGAAGTGGATGAAAGCCCTCCCTTAAAATTCCTCAGGAAGGAAGATGAAAGCCCGCTATATCCGTTTCTGCTTCCGCTTCCTGTCCTCGGACGAGAGGCTTTTATTACAGGTTCCACTACGGAAGGTCTTGAAGGATTTAACTCTTCCGTATCTTCTTCCCTTTTTGTAGCCTCATCCTTTGAGGGCTCCTGCAGCTTTGCTCCTGCATTTCCGAGATTGACTGGAAAACCTTTCTTTTTCGAGCCGTAACCTGCAGTGATATAAATATGACCCTTTGTAAGTACCCTACCTTCCTGTGGGATTCTTGCAACTGCAGAAACGTATTCTTTCTGGAGCACATAGGGATTGTCCCGCAAAAAAGTGATCTGGCCTTTTAGTTCTTCACTCACTGAAAGGTGGATATGGGTTGGAGACCCGTAGTTTGTAACCAGGATTTCGAAAGTCTGCTCTCCGCCTGGATAAAGAGGAATCTCAATGCTTTCGTTTTCAAACTCAATAGAGTTTATTTCCTGCCGGTTAATGATAACATTCTGGAATATTTGCTCCAAGTTCAACCCTCACATCATTTCCTGAGGTCCGGAGGAAGCAAATTCGGAATCCCCTCATCTATGGGATAATGCTCTTTACAGACAGGGCAATAGAGGGTTCCGGATATGACCTCTTCTTCGTTTTCTTCAACAACGTTCAAAATCAGGTCGCCCTTACATATAGGGCAGGCCAGAATATCCATAAGATCTTTTTTCACAAAAATTCACCATCAAAGCCACTTTTGCGATAGGGGAAACAGAATTTTACTTTTAGTGGGGATATTTAAAGGTCCTGTACTCAAATGATCCTGATTCTTATTTATTCTTCATTCTCAGACATGAGAACCTTATCCTACTATTTACATTTAATTCTTATATATTCGCCAGGGTTATTTACTTATATCTTTTGTGGACCTGGCATTCTTTCGCAGATCTCGTGTTCCTGATCCTTGCTATTTGGTTTTCGGATGCCTTTATCTTCAGGCATCGATTTATTCCTGACGATTCCTATTCATTGACTTATTTATATATTCCATTGACTTCTCTTATCCGTATCCTTTGATCCATGTTATGCAGGATACTTATTTTATTCAGTAATCTTCCTTCAATTCATCTTCCTATTTTAATGTGATCTAAGTATCAGGTAATCTATCATTTTACAGGCTATTTATTAGTTGAGTTTTTAGTACATCTGTCTGAAGGAATAACTTCAACTATATATTAACACGTTGTGTTTTTAAAAAAGTATATAAAATAATAACATTTGGCAGTCCTAAATAATTTTATCAACTTAACAAGTTGAACTTCAGGAACAAGATCAGGTTTAGCTCAATTTATTTTAGGATCACGCGGTAGTGGATGTACAGTGCATTATGCCGTCTCTTGGAGGACTTACCGGTTGCTACCATACAAAATTTATATCCACATCTCCAAAAGCCGATTTCCCAGGAACTGTGAGAATGGAATACCATGAAGATGAGGCTTATGAAACTGCAAAAGAAATTGTAAGGGCAGCCGTGGAAAATTTCCCGAACCGGAACCGCGAAAAGGTAAGTATCCCGGAAGAAAAGCAGGAGTGCATGGTCGGTTTCAGTGTCGAAGCAATCCTCAATGCCCTTGGAGGAAGCCCTGACCCTCTCATCGAGGCGATTGCCGTAGGTTCGGTGAAAGGAATCGGAGCGGTTGTTGGATGCAATAATGTAAAGGTCCAGCACAATTATGGGCATGTGAACCTTGTAAAGGAGCTGATCAAGAATAATGTCCTGGTAGTGACCACCGGATGCAATGCGATTGCCTGTGCCGAAGCCGGGCTTCTTGTGCCGGAAGCTGCTGTTCTGGCAGGAGACGGACTCAAAGGCATCTGCGAAGCCCCTGGCATTCCCCCTGTCCGGCACATGGGTTCCGGTGTTGATATAAGCCGAATCCTGGTGCTTGCCTCGGCAATTGCAAACCGCCTGGGTGTGGATATAAGTGACCTCCCCGCTGCCGGTGCAGCCCCTGAATGGATGAGCGAAAAAGCAGTGAGTATAGGGGTTTACGTTGTTTCTTCCGGAGTGTTTACCGTGCTCGGCACGATCCCCCCTGTCCTTGGGAGCCAGGCAGTTACAGCTCTGCTGACAAAAGGCCTGGACAGTGTTGTTGGAGCAAGCTTTGCAGTTGAGCCTGACCCCTTCAAAGCTGCAAACCTGATGCTTGAGCATATTGAAGGAAAAAGAAAGGCACTGGGCTTGAAGTAAGGGAGGCATTCACAATGAAAGACGTGATAATCCGGCCTGAACGCTGCCTGGGCTGCCACTCCTGCGAAGTTGCCTGGGCTGTTGCACATTCAAAGAGCAAAACCCTTTTTTCGGCTTTAGGAGAAGAACCAGCCCCAAAAAAACGCATCTCTGTTGAATACATCCCTGCCCTTGAAGCCTCCGTGCCGATCACCTGCCGCCATTGCGAGGATGCTCCCTGTGTTTCGGTTTGCCCCACAAAGGCTCTTTCCAGAGACACAATTACAAGCACTGTAAGCCACAACCCGGAACGCTGCGTGGACTGCTGGACCTGTTCTACGGTCTGCACCCGTTTTTCTTCTCTGTACCAGTTAATTCTTGCTGCAGGGTGCTGGACCTCTTCCATGGCCTGCAATTATGGAGTGATCGGCAGGCGGACTGAAGAGGGGACCGTGATAAAATGTGACCTCTGCGAGGGCAGGGAGTTGCCTGCCTGCGTGGAGGCCTGTCCCACACATGCCCTTGTGTTTTCGGAGGTAGAAGGGCGTTAAGGAACAAAATGCATTGAGGCTTCCCTGAAACCTCCTGGGTGAATCAAAACTACGCTGTCAGATCCCTTACGCCGGCAGACTTCGTTGAAGGTAATGGGGTTTTGTTCACGCCACGCTTTAATTCTGCAAAAGGAAACAATAACCTGATATGGGGTATAATGTCGAGGTAAAATATCCGGTGCGTTCCATCTTTTGCCATCTTGGTCCCTGTTTTCTAACAGGAAACTTGCTGCCTTTAGCTCGTTGAGTTCCAGGATGATATATATAAATGATTATTGCAATATTGACATAAAGAACCGGAACAGAAAAAGGGGAGTCAGGTATGAACAGTAATATTTACAGGAAGATAATGGTTGCAACCGATGGTTCGGAACTCGTCAAAAAAGCGGTTGATACTGCTGTTGAAGTCGCAAAACTAAGCGAGGCAAAGCTCTATGCCGTATATGTTGTCTCTTCGGGAGGGGGGTCGATGGCTCATCCTAGAGATGTGGGGTGGGAAAAAGCAATGAAAGAGCATCTCGCTACCGAAGGAAAGGAAGCAACAGCTTATGTCGAAACCGCAGGAAAAGCTGCGGATGTTGAAGTTGAATCCGTTATCCTTGAAGGAAGTCCTGCGCATGATATTATCGATTTTGCAGAAAAAAATGACATCGATCTTATCGTAATGGGGACACTCGGCAGGACAGGAATCCAGAAGTTTTTGCTGGGAAGCGTGGCTCAGAATGTGGTGAGGCATTCCCGGAAAGCCGTACTGGTTGTAAAGGGAATGGAAGCAAAGTAAAACTAAATGCAAAGTACCGGAAATAAATGTAAAACTAAATGTAAAACTAAATGTAAAACTAAATGTAAAACTAAATGTAAAACGCTAAGTGTAAAATGCTAAACGTTAAAATACTAAATATAAAAGCTGGGATTTTTCAGGGCAGAAGTCCCGGATTTTTTCGGGATAGATTGATTTACCTGCCCGGCCCAAATAACTTTCAATGATAGGACTTTTCCTCAACGTACTGGACTTTGCGCTTCCGATACTGTTTATTATTTTTGTGGGGCTTATGGGTACCAGCGTGCTTGTGGAACTCGGCCTGATGCAGAAGGTCTCAAAATTTGTAAGCCCTATTTTTGCTTATACGAACCTGCCAGAAACCTGTGCTTCAGCTTTCGTTGTGGCAATAGGATCTGCTGTTGCTGCAAACAGTATGCTTTTTCAGGCAAAAAAGGAAAACTGCCTTAACGACAGGGAGACAGTGCTCTGTTCAATGATGAATGCAACCCCTGCATATTTTCGTGAACTCTTCACCTATCAGATTCCTATCGTGCTGCCTGCGCTCGGTCTCGTAGTAGGGGGATTTTACTCTTTTGTATTTGTGGTCACTGCAGTGTTTAAGATCCTGGTAATTGCGGTTGCAAGCAAGCTTTTTCTTAAAGGCAATTCCTGCAGAGTCCCTGAGACCCGGAGTAAGGAAAAAGTGTCTTTGAAGACCGCGTTTAAACGTGCGTTCAAAAAAGAGTTAAGGGTTTTTCTGAAGATTGCAGGAGTTTACTTTATAGCAACCACCATCATCTTTGTCCTTCAGGAGCAGGGAGCTTTTGAGATTTTCAGTGTGCTTCCCCTTGCCGAGCTTTTTAAAATACCCCCGGAGACAATTGTCCCTCTGACAAGTTACGTCGCAAGCCCTATACTCGGAATTTCACTTCTCGGTCCCATGATCCATTCAGGAGAGATAACAAATGTGCAGGCAATGATCGTGCTTATGCTTGGCAGTATGTTCATGCTCCCGATTTTTGCTATCCGCAGCCAGCTCCCAAAAAAAGTAGCTATTTTCGGGACACGCCTTGGAGTCCAGATTGTTGCGTATTCTACGGCAATAAGCATATTTGTAAGGCTTGTAATTTTGTTATTACTGCTGAGTATGGCTTCCTGAAGCACCAGGAATTGCATAAGTTCTCTAAAACAGTATAAGAACCGAGAAGAGCAGGTTGAGAATAGTACCGGGTATCCCGGGCAAAAAGAATTTTCCTGGACAGTGAAGGTCACCCGTAGCAGGGAAGTGTTTCCTGAGAAAGACTTATTCATAGGGCAATGTTTAAAAAAATATGAGAAGAGCGATTCAAAGGAAAGAAAAATATACAAAATCGAACTCAAGTTTACTTGCATAAACTTACTAAAAATATACTGAGCAAATCAGTGAACGGGGTTTTTTGGAGGAGGTTAAAATATGTTGGATTTGAATATGAGCAACAATATCTGATTTTGAGCTTTACCCGTTCACTAAATACCTCAGAGGATTAAGCCATATATAAGCGTTTTGGCACATAATTAGGATAATGCCTTTTTGTGCCATAATATAGAGAAAATCACTAAGTTTCGAGAGTTTTTATCCTGAAATGGTGAATTAAAATAATTATTAGCGCATAAATAGAGGAATCCGGGTACCTTTATAAAAATAAAACGGTCTAAGGTAGAAACAAAAGGAGTAATGAATCTCTGCCAAAGATATTTCGTAAAATGTATTTCAGTTCTAATACCAAAGGACGGTATAATCACTTAAGATTATATGGAAAAGCGACGTATAATAATTGGAATAGTATAAATTTGGATCGCATATAATGTGATGCAGGTATAACTGACACGCACATATGCGCCGATCAGATGGGGGTCTGTGCCGGATAATACTTCAGAAAGCCGGAGCTGATCACAGGCTGACAGAAAAATAAGACAGGAGAATAAAAAAGAGGGATTTGGTATGAGAGAGGGAACTTATAAAAAAATAATGGTTGCAACCGATGGTTCGGAACTCGTCAAAAAAGCGGTTGATACGGCGATTGAAATTTCCAGGCTCAGTGGAGCTAAACTTTACGCTGTATATGTGGTAGTCCCGACAACCCATTCTGCCAGGGACTTTGGCTGGGAAAAGGCTGCCATGGAGCACTTCAGGAATGAAGGAAAAGCAGCTACGCGTTTTGTGGAAGATGCCGCAAAATCTACAGGAATAGAAGTAGAATCTGTACTTCTGGAAGGACACCCCGCAGATAAAATAGTCGAATTTGCGGAACAGAATGGCATCGAAATGATTGTGATAGGAACACTCGGGAAAACCGGGCTCGACAGGTTCCTGCTCGGGAGTGTAGCTGAAAACGTGGTGAGGCATTCAAAGACACCTGTACTCGTGGTCAGAGGCGAATTCCCGAAATAAAGTAAAGTCTACATGAAAAATGCTCTTTTCATTATTTTTCAAATTTTTTATTTCGTTCTCTTTTTCGACGAGCCGCCAGACAAGCTGGTGGAGGTACCATATTTATTTTGGATTCAAAACAGACGTTTGAGATCAGGAAACAGACGTTTGAGATCAGGAAACATATTTCCCGGACCATGTGAAGGCTTTTTCTAGAATTTCTCTATAGAACCGAGGTAATTTAAAAAATGTACAAACTTGACCCGAAATTGACCCGAATGAACTGGAAATTGACCCGAAGCTGACCAGAATGAACTGAAAATTGACCCGGATACGTAAAAACCGGATCAAATTTTCAGAAAAAAAGTTGACCTCAGGAGCTTACTCCAATATTAAGTTCTTAACAACACGAGGTTAAGTTCTTAACAACAGAGCCTTTGAGGTCAAAAAACTTAGCTGCAGTAATTTAAGATATTAACTCTTATCCTATTACACTCATGCCGGAAACCCTGATTGAAGGCGTGATTATGCCTCCGACTTTCCTTACGTCAAAGCCTGCACCTGAGATGTTCTTCAGGAGTTCGAAGGCGTTGCCCGAAATCATGAGGGATTTTACAGGCTTATCCAGGGCTCCGTCCTTGATTGTAAAGGCATTTCTGGCTTCTACGGAAAAATCCCCGGAAATTGAGTTTGCAGTATGGGCACCGATAATCGTGTTTACGAAAACTCCGGAGGTAGTATTTGCAATAATATCTTCCTGCGGGTGGTCGATAACAAAGTTCCTGAGCCCTACTGAGGGAGGACTTGTATAGGAGGACCTTGAGCCGTTTCCTGTGCTTTTCACACCGGCTTTTCCTGCGGTATAGCTGTCATAGAGGTAGGTTTCAAGCACACCGTTTTCAATAACCGTGGTATGCTGTGAAGGAACACCTTCATCGTCCGAAGCCGAGGTATCTATGCCTGCTTCAACCAGCCCGTCATCGTAAATGCTCAGTTCCGGGACAGCGATTTCTTCCCCGAGCTTCCCTATCAAGCCTGACCTTCCTTTCTGCACATTGTCTGCATCAATCGAAGGAGCAAGGGCTTCTTCGAGGATGTCCGAGAAGGCAAAAGGATGAAAGATAACATCGGTTTTCTGCTGCTCTATTTTTATTCCTCCCCTGGATTTCAGGGCAAGATCGGAAGCATTTTTCCCGAGCGCAAAAAAGTCAATGTCAAGGGAACGGGAAACCGCAAAGTCATAGGCTGTAGAGGTGTCCCCGTTTACGGTTATCACATCAACAAAACCGGAAACTGCTGTGGATTCTTCTTCAATTTCGATCCCGTTTGTGTTCAGGATAAGCTGCCTGCTCTTTGAACGGGTAAAGCCGCCTGAAGTAGGGAGCGTACCTGGCATCTCTTTTGTCCCTTCAACGAGTTCTACGGCATAGCCAATGCATTCTTCAAGTTCAAGAGCCTCAATCTTTTTATCGAAGATGCCTGAGACCTGAGGGTATTTCCCGTTGGAAGGAAGGGCTACCCAGTCAGGATCATTTTCTCTAACCCTGGCTTCTGCAACTGCAATCTTTACGGCGTTCTCGAGGTCTCCTGCAAAGTTGGTGCTGGCAAAGCCCACTGCACCGTTTACAATGGCACGGATTCCCAGACCTTCCGAGAAACGGTCTTTAGCGTTTTCAAGTGAATCCTTTTTGAAATTGACGCCTGTTGAATGGTTTGCGGCGTAATAAATTTCAGCTTCTTCAGCCCCTGCTTCTTCTGCCAGTTTCAGGGCTTTTCTTGCAAGCTCGTACACTTTCAGGCACCTCCTATAAGGGCTTTTGAGATTGCAATATGAGGAGAACCATCAGATACAGGCACAAGCTGTCCGGATTTTCCACATCTTCCGGCAGTCATTTTCAGGTCATTGCCCACATGTGTTACATGGTTCAGGATCTCAAGAGTATTCCCTGAGAGGGAGACATCCCTTAAGAGCCCGGAAAGCTCTCCGTTCTTTATAAGGTACCCTTTTTCGGCATTGAACTGGAATATGCCTTCTCCGGTGTTTACCTGTCCGCCTCTTGACCCTACAAGGTACATGCCGTCCTTGACGTCCTCCAGCATCTCTTCAAATTTAGAATCACCGTTGTCAATGAAGGTATTGCTCATCCTGACAACAGGCATGGAATAGCCCTGAGCCCTGCAATTTCCGGGAGTTCCCCCGAGTTTGGCTGCGGTTTCCCTGGAGTGAAGATAGGAATTGAAAACTCCATCCCTGATTATTTCGGTCCTTTTTGATTCGGAACCTTCGGCATCAAAGGGATAATACCCGAATTCGTGCAGAGTAGGGTCATCTATCATCGTTATCAGCGGGGATGCAATCTGTTCTCCAATCCTGTTTTCAAGAATGGAATCCCCTTCAAGCACAAGGTCGGCTTCCGAAGCATGTCCTACAGCTTCGTGGGCAAATACTCCTGCAAGTTCCTGATCAAGCACTACAGGCATTTCTCCACCTTTAGGGGTTTTAGCCTTCAAGAGCTCAATTGCGGTCTTTCCTGCATTTCCGGCAAGTTCGAGGACGTTTTCTTTCTCAAAAAGCTCATAACCATACCCGAAACGGCTTTCTCTGCCTGCCTGGTAGACGCCGTTTTCCGAAGCAACGGCAGAGACTGCAAAACCGACATTCAAAAGTTCATATTCACATTCCAGACCTTCGGAACTTCGGTACTGGACTTTAAATTCGGATTCGAGATACATTACCTTTGTACTGTGAACGCCTGCAATCCTTGCATGCTCTTCAATACTCTTCAAAAGGTCTACTTTTTCTTCAATTGCAATGTCTCTCGGGTCGATCCTGACTTCAGGAAGGTCCTTTACCTCAGGAGAACTTACGGCTGCGAGTTCGACTTCTTCTTTAGGGGTGCTCGCATTCATAGAAAAAGCAAGTTTTGAGGCAGCATCGACCCCACGCTTGAGGTCGATATCCCCTTCAACAGCCGTATAACCCCAGGAACCTCCGCAGAGAGCCCTTACTCCGGCCCCCCTTGTGAAGTTTCTGGATATTTCTTCGATCTTTCCGTTATCCAGGATGACAGAAGTGGAACTGCCTTCTATCACCCTGCAGTCATAAAACTTTATGTCCTGCATAATGCCTTTCATAATTAGTTCCTGCACCCGAAGAGGTTCATGGACTGTACGGAAGCGGGTGATACTTCCGGAATATCGAAACTTAGTTTTGTAATATTTTTGAGTTTTTCGATAATTGTATTCTTTCTCGGACCCACAAGGCTGTGTTCCATTACTTCCGCAATAGAGGAAACAGGAATGATCTGGATCTTATCCCTGTATGCCTTTTCAACAAGAACATCTGCCTCATTGGCTTTTGGGATAATGACTTTCTTCATGCCGGCCCGGGCTGCAGCTTCGATCTTGTAGGTGACCCCGCCAACAGGCAGGACATCTCCCCTGACAGAAAGAGAACCCGTCATTGCGACAGTCTGGTCCACAGGGATCTTTTCAATAGCAGAGATTACGGCAGTTGCTATGGAAATCGATGCACTGTCCCCTTCCACGCCTTCATATGTCCCTACGAACTGGATGTGGACATCGTGGCGGGAAATGTCTGTGCCGGTCATGTTCTTGATCACGGCAGATACATTCTGCACCGCTTCTTTTGCAATGGTCTTGAGCTTTCCTGTTGCAATAATTCGCCCTTCGGCTCCGGAAAGAGCAGGAGTGACTTCGGATACGATGGGAAGCACGATTCCTGAATCTCCGCCCATAACTGCAAGCCCGTTGACTCTACCCACAGCAGAACCTCTCCTCATGAAGGACTCGTAGTCCCTGCGCTGTTCGAGGTAACTGTCTGCAAGCTGCTGTTCGATGGACCTTGCGATCCTCTTTGCCGCAAGCACATGCTCGGAAGTTGTGATTGGAGCCCCTTCGGAGTGGGCAATGTCTCCTGCCACACGCACAAGCCCGCCAAGGTCACGGAGCTTCAGAGTAAGGTGGCCTTTCCTGCCTGCACGCCTTCTGGCTTCCCTGATTATATCTTCTACTGCACCTTCGTCAAAGTGAGGGATGTGCCCGTCCCTGACAACTTCCTGGGCAACGAAGCGGACCAGTTTCTTCCGGTTTTCGGGACTGTCTTCCATGGAATCTCTCATGTAGACCTCGTACCCGTAGCCTTTTATCCTTGACCTGAGTGCAGGGTGCATTTTCTGTACTGCATCCAGGTTCCCTGCAGAGACCATAATGAAGTCGCAGGGTACAGGCTCGGTCTTAACAAGAGCTCCCGAGCTTCTCTCGGACTGCCCGGTAATCGGGTATTCCCTTTCCTGAAGTGCAGTCAGGAGGCTCTGCTGGGACTCAAGCCTGAGAGTATTGATTTCGTCAATGAAAAGCACCCCTTTGTGGGCTTTGTGGATGTCTCCGGCTTCTACCCTGTCGTGTGCAGGGGTCTCAAGCCCTCCGGACTGGAAGGGGTCGTGCCTGACATCCCCAAGCAGAGCTCCTGCGTGGGCTCCGGTTGCATCGATGTAGGGTGCGTGCTCCTTGTCATAATTTGAAACCGCCATTTTCGGAATCATCATTTCCTCTTTGGGAAGGAACTGGCGGGTTAACATGAGAATCATAATGCCTGCAATGATACCCCAGAGCAGCTGGGCGACGAAGTAAGAATAGATGATAATACCCAAAACAAAGAGCATCATAAGCATGTTCCGGGCCTGGGCTTTCTTTCTTGCCTCCATCTTGTGAGCCATGACAATTTCTCTGCCCTTCCCTGCAGGAACCTCTCTGATCTTGGGATTGTTAAGGTCTTCCAGGTTAGGATATACAAGGATATCCTTGAGCTCTTCTTTTGGGAGAAGTTCCGCCATTGCTTTTGCAAGCAGGGACTTTCCTGTTCCAGGAGTCCCTATCATCATGATGTGCCGTCTCTGGCTGGCAGCCTTCCTTACGACTTCCACTGCATGTTCCTGTCCCAACACCTGGTCAATAAGGAGTTTTGGGACCTCTATGTTTGAAGTGTCTTCAAACTGGAAGCCTATGTCATCTTCGTCTATTTCGTCACTTAACTCAGACTCGGCCATGACCTGAGTAGGCTCATCCTTCGTCTGGTCGGCCGCAGACGTGTCTACTTTTGGACCAGCTCTAACCACGTCAGGGGACCGTCTGTCCATGTTTGGAACAGCATCGTCCACTTCAGGGGATTGCCTGACCATATTCTCCGAAGACCCGTCTATGTTCTGATTATTATTATACACCATGGTTAGCTCACATATTAGAACGTTATTGGATAGACGTTATCTGATCGAGATTATATACTTGACGCTTTTGAAAAAACAACAAACTTAATGGTAGAATAATGGGCAAAAACGGCTGCTACAATAACATACTCCTGAAGTTACTGTAACCCCAACCGTACTTCGGCTAATTATATAAACTTGCGGTATATAAAATTAACCTGCCGTTGTATATACAGTATATAGAAACCTTTTATTATATACCATTTGCTAGCTGGACATTTGAGTCGAAAACTTGATCAGAAAATCAATTACCAAATTGATATACAAGAGGGTTTTAAGATATTTTTTACATACGTATGCTACATCCTCTATATATAATTAAACATCATCTTCAAAGGAACTTTGCGTTGAGGGGTTCATCCAGTTTCTGCAAACCGATATCGACAGCTATTTAAAAAAACAAAGGGGATTTTTATCTTATGTCCAGAAGCAAGGTAAAAAATCTTCTCCTCCTGAAGCAGATTCACAGTGCTGTAACCCAGATCAAGAAAGGCAAACTGGATAAAGCCCTCGAAACCCTGGATAAAGCTGAAAAGTCTGCAAGGCAGGCGAAATCCACAGATGCTCTTTACTATATTCTCTTTACTCGCGGAGGTATCCTCTACTCGGCAAAAGAGTATGATCAGGCCCTTGAAACCTATGAAAGAGCCCTTGAAGTAGGTTCCGAACTCCTGAAAACCGATCCGGGAAATGCCGATTACCAGCATTATATGGGCACAACCCTTAGTAATACAGGAAACCTCCTTAGAAAGAACGGAGAAAGAGACCGGGCTGCCGAATCCTATTCCTGCGCCCGCAAAATCTATTCGGACCTTATCACAAAGAACCCTGAAAATGCTGTTTTCCACTCTTATGCCGGAGAAAACCTGAATAACTACGGCTCTCTCCTCACAGAGTCCGGTTCCCTGGATACAGCCTGTGAAGTCCTTAATGAAGCAGTCGAAACCTACGAAAAACTATTTAATGAGAAGCCCGAAAACCTTGGTTATCAGGCAGAACTTTCAGTCGCGCTCAGCCAGTTAGGAAGTTGCCTCAAACAGCAGGAACCTGAAAAAGCCGAAACTGCAAAAATGAACCTTAAAAGAGCCCTCAAAATGCAGGAAAATCTGCTAGCCCAGCAGCCTGAAAACGAAAAAATCAAAGAAGCCATCACCCTGACAAGGGAAAGGCTTGAAGGGCTCTAAAGGCTTGAAGGTCTTTGATAGTGCAGAAGGTCTTTGATAGTGCAGAAGGTCTTTGATAGT
This sequence comes from Methanosarcina sp. 2.H.A.1B.4, assembly GCF_000979385.1. NCBI lineage: Archaea > Methanobacteriati > Methanobacteriota > Methanomicrobia > Methanosarcinales > Methanosarcinaceae > Methanosarcina > Methanosarcina sp. 2.H.A.1B.4. The sequence continues at coordinate 9,560 of NZ_JJOV01000090.1, read as the reverse complement.
GCAGTTACAGATTTATCTTACAGGTTTGCCTTACAGGTTTTTCTCAGAAAACAGCAACATGTGAACATAAAGAAGGATCATTAGTCCAACTACAATCCCCCAGATAAACTGCAAAGAAAAATATGAGTGGACGATGATCCCGAGTACAAATAAAGTTATCAGGACATTTACAAGCCTGACCTTCCGCTTCATCCTTGGGTCATGTGGGGTCCCGGCTTTCTCTTCATTTAGGTCAGACTCAATGAAATAGCGCTGTTCCTGTTGCATGAGGAAGTAAAGCCTCAGGATCAGGATATCAATGACTATGCCCCAGAGAAACTGGCCTATGTAAAAAGTATAGAAAAAGACGGCTGCAAGGAAGATACCAATGAGTATCACGTACAGTTTTTCATATTTGCTTTTTCCTGCAGCTTTGCTCATACCCCTGCCTGAACTTTTATTCCTTTTGTCTTTCTCTGCTTCCCTGTCCATGCTGACTCCCCTACCTGCATATCTCTTTTTTTAATGTCAATAAGCAGCAAAATATCCCGAAAACATGGGTTAAAGAAAGATATGGAACTTTGGACATCTATAATTAAGCTTTTAATAACATATATAGGAGTTGGGAAAAAGGCAGGGACTTGAGGAAAAAACGCAGGCTATAACACAACGTATAAAACATTAAAAGCCTTTTTTTTAATATGCCCGAAACGCCCGAGAAGCCCAAGAAATTGAGAGAGGAAGCAGTAAAAAGCTTCAACGAAACCCTGGACCTGATGCAGAAAGGAAAGTCCGAAGAAGCCCTTGAGTCTCTCCGGAAAGCCGAAAAAGCCGCACATGAAGCAAAAGAAGGAGCTATCCTGTTTCACACCTTAAAAGTAAGAGGGCAGCTGCTGCAGTCCATGGGTAGGCTTGAAGAAGCCATGGATACCTATACCTTCTCCTTAACAACCAGCTTAAAACTACTCTCAGACGACCCGGAAAACAAACTCTACATTGATACCCTCCACATGAACCTCAACAACCTTGGAAACCTCGGAAACATCTTCCAGAGGGCAGGCGACTTCCCCTCCTCCCAGCAGTGCTATGAAACTGGCATCGAAATCTCCCAGAAACAACTCGATTTTCATCCCGAAAAAGAATTCTACCGGATGTACGCCGGAAACACCCAGAACAACCTCGGAGAACTGCTTTTCACAATGGGGCAGGCAGATGAAGCAAAAGAAAAATACGAATATGCCCTCAAAAACTACGCACTCCTCCTCAAAAACTCCCCGGAAAACCCGGAATACCTCTCAGACACAGCAATGACCCTCAACAACCTCGGAACTCTCTTTTCAGAAAAAGGGCAAAAAGCAGAGGCAAAAGAAAACTTCGAAAAAGCGCTTGAGATCCTGAAAACCCTGAGCAAAAAAGACCCTGGAAACAAAAAGCTCAAGGAGGAAATCAGCCTCACGCGGAAAAGGCTCGAAGCGATTTAAATCTAAAACCTCGCAGCCTGAATAGCTGTCTGTGCCCGAATTTGCCCGCCGCCTGCGATGCGGCTCTTTCCTGTGCGAAACGATAAAAATAACTGTTTTTTTATATTTCGCCCGCGTGAGACTCGATAAATCCAACATTCCACGACGCGCAAACAGATTAAAGCCTCTTTTCTGAAAAGAAAGCGGATAAAGAACGGCCTGATGTGACGAATATGGTTGTATGGGTCAGATTATAAGTAATTCAGTCCTCTTGAGCGCAGCGAAAAGGACCTCGTGCTCCCGAAGCGAAACTCGGGTGCCGAAGCGACACTCGGGCGGGACGGGACTCGGGCGCTGAAAACTCCCGGATTCGCTTATTTTACGTGAACAGGTCGAAGATGTTCCCGAGCATGCTGCTGTCTGCCTGGTAGAATTCGGTGTATTTGCAGCGCTTGCAGGTGACATGGGTGAATTTCTTGTTCTGGATATCGAGGACTTTGCTGATGAAACCGCCTGTGGAACGGATTTCACCGGTTTCGTAGGAGTTGTTCCCGCATTTGGGGCAGATGAAATTAACATTTTTGCTCATTTTTTTAGCCTCACTCTGTTTTTTCAGGTAGTCTGAAGGATGGAATAGCTTTATTCTTGCACTATTTAATATTATTGCAAAAATTGGGAGCGAAAAGAAAAAAACCATGGGTTGTGCCGGAGAGATTGAAATTAAAGGATTTTCTGATCTTTTCTGATAAGACCATATCCGGGAAAAACAAAGAAGATGCAAGAATGAAAGGGATGATTATTGAATGAAAGGGATGATTATTATATCTTCAGATAAAAAGTTGGTCTGGACATACGGAAGATCAACCGGACTTTTTCCTTAAGGGAGCAAATCTTTGCAGGAAATAAATATATTAGAAAAGAATACCTATAAAGCGTTAGACACATGAAAATAAAAGCTATAATTACAATCGCCCTGATAATCTCGGCTGCTTTAATGGCTGCAAAAGTATCACCTGGAGTTAATATGGAGCAGTTCAGGGAAGGGAAATATATCCATATTGACAGTATGGTGATAGAATTTGATAAGACGGATGCTGATGTCCAGATAAAATATAGCCTCAGTCCCTTCGCCCAGGCTTACATGTTCCTGTTCGGGAGCAGACATCTTGAGCCTAAACTGGAGGAGATCTTTTTTGATTTTGAGAACATAGAGATCCAGAGGATAGAGAGAACCAGTGCCGTAATCCACATAAAGGATATTTCCAGACAAAATGATGAATTTTACCTGCATGATTCCAGGAAGTTAGGGATGCAGCCGGACGTACTTACCCTTGTTTACCCTGACAGGACCAGGCAAAATATCGAACATGCCAGAGCTACTCCATATATTTTTTATAGCTGAATAGTCTAAGCCCAAACTTTCCGCAGCTTTCCAAACTTTCAGTTACTTTCTTAACTACTTCCCCGCACGTTCTTCTGCAACATCTTCTGCGATCTCTTCTGAGCCATCTTCCACGCTTTATTTTTGCGATCATTCCTGCCCCTGATCGATCATCCATTCTCGCCATCTCATCTCGCCACCTCATTTATTTCTTTTAATTTATTTCCCAGGGTATTCTTCCATCCCTTACAACCCATTATCCGGATGCGGCGATTCGTCGCATACAATGGTACATATGGGACATTATGTGCTGGTTTCAGGAACATATATTTAGCAAAAGAAACCCAATTTTCTTTGATAGCAATGGGACGATTCATATTAAAATGTCTGAAATGCGGAAGAGAATACGGCCAGGAATACAGGCTAACCTGTGAGGATGACGACTCCCTTTTGCGGGCGGAATACTTTGAAAAAAGGCTTGAGCTCAGAGACCAGCCCGGGATAGGCAGATTTCATTCCTGGCTTCCGATTCAGGAAGAGCTTACTACCGAAGCCGGGCCCGTCACTTATAAAAGTGAAGCTCTTGCGCGGGAACTGGGGCTTTCAAACCTTTATATAGGGTTCAGCGGATACTGGCCCGAGAAAGGGGCTTTTATCAAAACCTGCAGTTTCAAAGAACTCGAAGCCCATCCTACGATGCAGCTTCTCAAGGAATCCGGGGGAAAAGCCATTGTCCTTGCTTCTGCAGGGAATACGGGAAGGGCATTTGCACACGCTTCGGCTCTTACAGGAACGGATGTTTATATAGTGGTTCCTGATTCAGGCATTCCGAAACTCTGGCTGCCTGAAGAACCAACCGATTCCATTCACCTTATCAGTATGACCCCGGGGAACGATTATACCGATGCTATCAACCTTGCAGGAAGAATTGCAAAACTTCCCGGCATGGTCCCTGAAGGGGGAGCCCGGAATGTTGCCCGAAGAGAAGGAATGGGCACTGTAATGCTGGACGCAGCCGTAACCATAGGAAGGATGCCTGACCACTACTTCCAGGCTGTCGGAAGCGGCACAGGAGGGATCTCAGCCTGGGAAGCTGCGCTGCGCCTAAGGGCCGACGGGCGTTTTGGCTCAAAGCTTCCAAAGCTCCAGCTTGCCCAGAACCTTCCTTTCGTCCCCATGTACAGTGCATGGCAGGCAGGAAGAAGAGAGATAATTCCCGAAATTGACATGAAAGATGCAAAGAAACAGATTGAAGAGACCTACGCCACTGTGCTTACCAACCGTGCACCTCCATATTCCGTAACAGGTGGGCTCTATGATGCACTTGTCGAGACGGACGGGATAATGTATGCAGTTACTAAAGAGGAGGCCCTTGAAGCAAAAGCGCTTTTTGAGGCCCTTGAAGGTATAGATATCCTGCCCCCATCTGCGGTTGCGGCTGCCTCCCTGTTAAAAGCCGTAGAAGCCGGAAATGTCGGAAAAGATGACACCATTCTCCTGAATATTGCAGGCGGAGGTTTCAAGCGGCTGAAGGAAGACTTCACACTTTTCCAGGTGGAACCTGAAGTTACTGTCCGGGACTCTGACGTTCCGCTTGAGGAGCTGAATATCTGAGTTCCGGTCCTGGTTTTAATCTGAGTTCTGAAAACCTGTAAGAAAAAGAGAAAAATAAGCTTAAGAGGTATTTACGTGGTAAACCCGGAAGAAGAAGAAGTAATAGCAATCATGAAAAAAACAGGTATTGACCTTGCTGCAACGCTTCCCTGTGACAGGATCAAAAATCTGCTCCCTCTGGTTTCGGAAAACTTTCCCGAGATCAAATTGACCAGGGAAGAAAGCGGGGTTGGGATCTGTGCCGGGGCCTACCTTGCAGGGGGAAAGCCCATGATGCTTATCCAGAGCACAGGGCTCGGGAATATGATCAATGTCCTTGAGTCCCTGAACGTAACATGTAAAATACCCCTGCCTATCCTGGCAAGCTGGCGCGGCGTTTACAAAGAAGCCATAGAAGCGCAGGTCCCCCTGGGAACCCACTTGCCCGGTATTCTGGAAGGTGCAGGGCTGAAATACACGATAATTGACGAAGCTGAAAAGCTTCCTTTCCTTGAAAATGTGATCAAAGACGCCTTTGAAAACTCCAGGCCCCACATAGCTCTGGTCTCTCCAAAAGTATGGGAAGCTTCGGACTGCTGTGCCTGGGAAACCCGGAAGTCCCCGGAGCTACCGAAGAAAGAAAAGATCTGCAAATTCCGCATGACACAGAAGGTTCTCGAACCCCGGATGATCCGGAAAGATGCAATCTCCGCCGTGGCAGCCGAACTGGACGGAGAAATCACCGTAACAAACCTCGGAGTCCCCTGCAAGGAACTCTACGCTGCCAGAGACAGGGACCTTAACTTTTACATGTTCGGGTCCATGGGGCTTGTCTCCTCCATCGGGCTCGGCCTTGCCCTGCGCACGGACCGGAAGGTTGTGGTCTTCGATGGGGACGGAAGCCTCCTCATGAACCCTAACGCTCTCCTGGAAATCGGGAAGGAAGCCCCGAAAAACCTGGTCATCGTAGCCCTGGACAACGGCGCCTACGGTTCTACAGGCTCCCAGGAGACCTGCGCCCTCCGCTACATTGACCTGGAAATCCTGGCAAACGCCTGCGGAATTCAGAACACGCATAAGGTCAACACGGAAGAGGAACTCGTATACGTGTACAAAGATTCTCTTAATGCCAGGCAAACATCCTTTATCCATGTGATCCTTAAGCCCGGAAACACGGCAGCTCCCAACATTCCCCTGAGCCCGGAAGAAACAACAAGACGCTTCAAAGAAGCGCTGGACTCAGAAAAGCTTTAAAAGGAAGGTTTTCTTGAAAAGAAAAGTTTTGGTGGGGTCTGATTAACTGGTTAATCTATTCCAGAGCCCCGGGGGAAAGAATCTCTCAGTTTTCTCTCCCTGCGCCGCACTGGGTCTGGGCCTGCCGTCAGCCAGATAAAAAGCGACCAACAAAACGACATCTCATTAGAGAGGGACAATAATCTGAAAAAATGTCCACGGGCTGAGAGAATATTTTTCTTTACCCCGGAGGCTGGTTTTTAATTCACGGGTAATACAAGCGCTTCCGCCAGCTTGCCTGGCGGCCCTGCAAAAAAAGAAGAAAAACAGATTTGAAAGAGAAGAGGGGAAGAGTGTTTTTTAGACAGAATCCCAAATAACATTAGATTTTGTTTGTTGCAGCACCTGCCAATTTTTCTATCGCTTTAACTATTTGCTTTTTCACATCACTCTTACTCTTTGTTTTCTCTTTTCTTTCTTATCGGAAAGACCGCTCTCCTGTGTCGAGCGTGACAGGAACGACCATATACAGTGAATGATGTTGTATGGGGCAGAAAGATCTATAATTTAAGTCCTCTTGAGCGCAGCGAAAAGGACCGCGTACCCCCGAGGCGCAATTCGGGAGGCGGAAATCCCGATATTTTATTTAACCGCCTCAGTTCGCCGCTTTACTACTATTCGCCGCTTTTAAGCTTTAATTCGGCTTAATTTTCTTAAGCCTTATTCTCTCCAGCTTATTCTCTCCACAGGTTCCTTGATCCTGAATTTTCCTGAAAGGACCTGTTCTTTAAGTTCTTCTGCGGCTTTTACCGCTCTTGCACGGTCCGACTGGCGCAGGGTTACTTTGATATCTCTGAGGCAGCCTCCGGTTGTACAGCTGACAGTACCAATGTTTGCGCTGAAGGCTTCTCCTCTGCACTTTGAGATGCAGAGCCCGCAGTTAAAGCAAAGTTCAGGGTCGTGTACAACTCCATTTTCTCCTTTGCTTACCGCACCCATAGGACATGCCTCAGCCACACAGCACACCTTGCAGTCAATGCATTTTTCGGGTTCGTATTTTACATTCAGGTCTGTGTTATCCCAGACATCCCCATAAGTGATCACGCAGAGGGGAATCCTGCCTGCAAGATCTACCAGCTTGAGCGGGATCTGGCTGTCCAGCTTAAGGATATTTTCCAGCATCCCCTGGGAAAGGACCGGGATGGGGACAGCCCATGTGTTAATGATTTCGGGGCCGGCGGAAGTTGCAAAGCCTCCCATATATTCAGGGGTCATGTCGTGCAGGTCTGCAAAACCGGCAAGGTTTGGATTATCAGGAGCACTGCGGGTGCCCTGACCCGTAACGAACCCTTCGGCTCCATTGATAAGTACTCTTGTCCCTATGCCTATGGTCTCTAGTTTGGGGTCGTTTTGAATGGGGTTTAACTCGCCGCAGCCGCAGAAGGTCATTTCCCTGAACTCGCCTTCAAAGGGCAGGGCATGGAAAATGGTTTTAATGGGCTCTTTTCCCGGATTTACGAAAGCCCGGTAATTCTTAAAAGCGTGCCTGGTTGCATAAAGCCGTGCAAAAGGCATCTCTGAAAGCCCCGTTTCAACGGAAAAGCGGTTTCCTCCGCTGGTAGTTACATCCACTGGAATCTTTTTTCCTTCCACCAGTTCCCGTAAGAGGTGCCCGCCTCCGTAGCGTGAATCTGTTTCGCTGTGTGCGGTCCCGAGTACGATGAGGTCCAGGACCCCAAGCCTTTCGTTCGGGCAGGGACCAACGACTGCCGGCACTCCGTTCAGCAGGACTTTGGAGGCTCGTACAAAAGAATCGGGTTCGGATACTTTGAAAGAGAGAACTGCATACGTTCCGCTCATAATACCGCGGGTTGCGGTAGTTACGACATCAATATCTTCTAGCCTGATTTCCTCCCCTGCCCTGACCCTTGCGCTGATTTCCTCAGCCGTAAGGACCACAGCCTCTCCAGCGTCTATTTTTGCCTGGATCTCGGGGATTGTCCGACATTTATCTGTATTGTCCGATGCTCCGTTCATGTTACCCTCAGCGAAAATATTGTATTCATCCTATTTTAGGGAGAAGGATTACCTGAGAATTAGATCCTTTTGTGGGAAGAATAACCCTGGAATTAGCGACTTCGAAGGGTAGGATAAACTCAAAATTCTTAACTTGGAATTCATCTTCATTTCTCGTTGTCTTTTTGTTCGTATGAAGCCTTCAGTTTCTGGAGAGTTATGGGTTTGCCGTGACCCGGGTAAAATGTTCTGCAGCCTGCTGCAATCAACCTCTTCCAGCTTATTAGAAGTTCGGGGATGTCATTTGCAAAAGGGGGAAAGACGCCCCAGGGCATGACATTGAAAAGAGTGTCTCCGACGAATGCGGCTTCATCTCCGATCACAAGGCTTATCGAGCCTGCAGTATGGCCAGGGGTGGAAATGACTTTTGCACCAGGGATGTATTTTCCAAGGTCATAGTCACCCCTTACCACTATATCGGGATTGACGGGCTGATATTTTGATTTAGAGACCATCAGGGTGTTTCCTATTCCCGAAATGATTTTTGAGAACCACATGGTGCCTTCTGGAAAGGGAGTCATGCCCTTTTCCAGGTATCCTTTTTCTGATGCATGGACCAGAACTTTTGCTCCACTTCGTTTTTTTATTTCGGCAAGACAACCTGTATGATCATAATGAGTGTGGGTAAGAATGACCAGAACGATATCCTTAAACATGAGATTATTTTGTTCAAGGGCAGTCTGGACATTTTTGATTTTGCCCGGGCATCCTGCATCCACAAGGAGTCCCTGACCACCTGAAATTATCAGATAGGAGTTTGAGTGCCCCATTGGGACATTAATTACAGTATAAGGCCTATCGAGTTCTGGCCTGTTGCTTCTCGACCTCTCACGAGTTAGCCGGTTGTTTTCGCTGGAAATCATTCCGAATTCTCCGGGGATTAGGGGCAAAAATATAGTATATATCCGAGCTGCAGATTGAACTGTTTTCTGAATATTGAACCTTTCTTTAGGAGCGTCTAAGGCTAATCCCTGTCAACTCTTCAATAATACGCTGTCTGACAACGTTTCTGTACATTTCAACCTATACTCTATTGTCAAGTTTTGTTCTGGAAGCTGTGAATGCTACAGAAGTCGCTTGACTTTGCTATTGGACTCTAAGTATAGGGTTCTGTAGAGAAGTTCTACAGGTAAAACTTGGAACGGTATGAGCGAGACGAGAATAAATAGTCGCTCTAGGGCAGTATAGCGTTGGTTGAAATGCCATAGATGCCTGCGAATTTATTTGTGGGAGCTGTCACTTGGTTTTTATGTATCCTATAATCTAATATATGGTTTTCATTGATCCGATATGATGAGTCATATTTTTCATGTGGAAAATGGATCTGAAGATGGCATTTGCGGAATTACATAATTACATAATTACATAAATAGAGAGGAAAAATTAGGAATTTTGCAATGCTGGTTGGAAAACCGAATCTCTTAAAAAATATTCCTCATTAGAACCCATAAGGGATAAGCGGATACAAACAATGCACAATTTTTGTCATTCGTAGGGCTGATTCAAGTAGAAAAACCCCGAACCACCCAAAACTTATATAAATGATGATGCGTACTATGGTGTTGCACGTCGGTACGAGAAACAGAAGCAATACGCATCTTAGTGGGCTCGTGGTCTAGCCGGTTATGACGTCGCCTTGACATGGCGGAGGTCCTGAGTTCGAATCTCAGCGGGCCCACTGAAATATACTCAAAACTTTCAGGAGATCTTTTCTGAAAGGTAAAAATCAAAAGCACTACATCTCTTTTAAAGATTGATTCTTAAAGAGCAATTCAGTGGTGAATAAGATCTACCTGCCCAGGTAGCTCAGTGGGAGAGCGCTGCCCTGAAGAGGCAGT